>JAOTUO010000057.1 GCA_029863845.1 Myxococcales bacterium | reverse complement strand
TTCCAGTACACGCAGACCCAGAAGATCCTCGTGGGACCCCTGAAGCGGGCACACTTCGACCCCACCCGGCTGCCGGGTTCACCGATCTACTGGCGGCAGCGCGGGGACACGAGCTTCCGGCCCCTCGGCCCCGAGGTCTACGAGAACCTGCGCACGGGGTTCGCCGCGAGCGAGCGACTGGAGCTGCTGGATCGCTAGCCGCCCGACCCCGGGGCGCCCTGCGCTCGCGACCATTTCGAAACCGCCGGTTACGAAACGGAGCTTCGTGGCCTGGGTCACACCTTCGGCGCTCTCGCGCATCCCGGGCCCAGGCCTCGTCCTTTCGCGCTCTTACGCTCGGGGCTGCGCATCGTGCGATTGGGCACGCCGCTTGCCAGAGAAGGGGAGTCCGCCGGCTGCTCGGCGGCCCAGGGAGAGTTGCCATGGATACCCCCATCACCGCAGACGAGCACTTCCGCCGGGGCGAGGCCGCTCTCGCGGTCGACGATCCCGCCGGCGCGCTCGAGCACTTCCGGTCGGCGCACCGGCTCGAGCCCGGCAACCCGCGCAATCGCTCGTACCTCGGGCTGTGCCTGGGGCTGGCCGAGCGCCGCTTCGATCGAGCCCTCGAGCTGTGCCGTGCCGCCGCCAAGGAGGAGTTCTTCAACCCGGTGCTGTACCAGAACCTCGCGCGCGTTCAC
Source organism: Myxococcales bacterium (assembly GCA_029863845.1). Classification (GTDB taxonomy): domain Bacteria; phylum Myxococcota_A; class UBA9160; order UBA9160; family SMWR01; genus JACZXC01. The sequence continues at coordinate 15,610 of JAOTUO010000057.1, read as the reverse complement.
CTGGCCTTCGGCTTCAAGGCCGAGGGCATTCGCTTCCTGCGCCGCGGTCTGATGATCGACCCCGACAACGAGAACATCGGCGAGTACCTGGAGCGGCTGGGACAGCGCCGACCGCCCGTCCTGGGCTTCCTGCGACGGCGGCACCCGTTCAACCGTTGTTTGGGGCAGCTGAGCCGCTGCCGCGACCTGAGGCGATTCGGCACACGGCCCGCCGAGGGAGAAATTTGACTTCGGGCCCGCCAGCCACTACCTCTCCTCCGCTTCCGTCGTCGGATTCGGAGGAGCCGTGGGCAGCGTCATCAAGAAGCGCCGCAAGAAGATGCGCAAGCACAAGAAGCGCAAGCTCCTGAGGCGCGCCCGGCACAAGCGGAAGCGCTGATTCTCCTCCGGTTTCCCCAGTCGCACGGCGTGCGGGCCCGAGCACCCAGCGCGTGTCCGGTTCGTTTGCGATGGCGCACTCCGAGGCCCGTGCGCGGAAAACCGGCGCCGGGGATCGCGAAATTCGATCGGAATTCAATTCGCTGCCCGCAAGATCGTCTCCCATCATCTTGTTTTTTTTACGTTTATGACTTGACGCACCGGAAAATCTGGTGTTACGGTCAGTCGCAAGAGTGGCTCTAGTGCCGCGGATTTGGGTTGAAAGGGAGGCAGATTGCCTTCAAGTCGCTCATTCCAGCCTCCGATAGGGGGCGAGAGCAAATCGGCCGTGCAAGCTCTGGCTGGGTTCGAGTGGTTCGCGGAGCGGCTGATTCAGGAATGTGGACAGCCGGGGTGCTCGAGTACACGAATAGGGGGGTAACCCAAGCTATGGCAGCTCGAAGAAAGAAGGCGACTCGCAAGAAGGCGACTCGCAAGAAGGCGACGCGCAAGAAGGCGACGCGCAAGAAGGGGCGTCGGAAGAAGAAGGCGACCGCCAAGAAGGCGACGCGCAAGAAGAGGCGTCGGAAGAAGAAGGCGACCGCCAAGAAGACGCCGCGCAAGAAGGCGCGTCGAAGGAAGAAGGCGACCGCCAAGAAGGCGACTCGCAAGAAGGCGCGTCGACGCCGCCGGAAGAAGGCGAGCTAGTCACGCCTCGAGATCGACCTTCGCAAGAAGGTCGCAGGACCCCGGCCGGCGTGAGCCGGCCGGGGTTTCTTTCGTCCGGAGGGTGTTCTAACTTCCTTTTCCTTCCTACTTCCAGATCGCGAGGCTCCGTGGCCCGAATCACCATCGAAGACTGCACCCGCAAGGTTCCGAACCGCTTCAACCTGGTCCAGATGGCGGCCATCCGCACGAAGCAGCTGAAGAAGGGCGCTCGGGCCCTCGTGCAGGCCGAAGACAACAAGGCCGTGGTGGTAGCGCTACGGGAGATCGCCGCGGGCTACATCAAGCCCGACTACCCGGAAGAGGAAGAATCGGAGAACGCCTAGAAGGCGTTTTCGCCCCCCGGGGAGATCGGTTCGACGGGGCCACCGGGGCGGCGCGGGCCGACGAGTCCGGCCCCTCGGCCTCAGGCCAGCTGGACCGGGATCTGGAAGGAAACGGTCGTCCCGACCCCCACCTCGCTCAAGACCGAGACCTCTCCCTCGAACAGCACGATGAGGTCGCGCACCAGCGACAGTCCCAGGCCCGCCCCGGCGTACTTCTGCGAGGCCGGCTCGTCCACCTGGTAGAACTCGTCGAAGATGAAGCGCTGATCGTCGTGGCAGATGCCGATACCGGTGTCGCGCACCTCGCAAAACAATCGCTCGTCGCTGACGCGGGCGCGGATGTCGATCCGTCCCCGTGACGTGAACTTCGCCGCGTTGTCCAGGAGCAGCAGCAGGATCTGGTTCAGCTTGGTCAGGTCCGTGCGAAGCTTGGGAAAGGGCTGCTGGAGGTCGTGCTCCACGCGGACCGGCCGATCGCCGATCACGTCCTGAACGCTGAAGATGGCCTCGTCGACCAGCTCCTGGAAGTTCACGTCCTGGATCTCCACGGGCAGCTCGCGCTGCTTGATCCGCCACAGGTCCAGGATGTTCTGAAGCGTACGCAGGAAGGCCGTGCCCTCGTCGAGCGCCGCGCGCAGGCTCGCCTTGGCGCCGTCCGACAAGGCCTCGTTCTCCCCCGCGAGGACGGAGATGATGGACTCGACGATGCTGTTGAGCGGCGTCCGGAGCTCGCGCGACATCTTCTCGATGAAGTCGTTCTTGAGCTTCTCGATCGTTCCGAGCTTCTCGTTGGTGCGCAGCAACTCGATGTCCTGGGCGAAGAGGGCCTCGGAGAGCTTGAGCATCTCGTCGCCTCGATCCCGGTTGCCCGGGGCCGCGGGCTCTTCCGCCGAGCTGAGGACCTGCTGCGCCAGCCGCTCGTGATCGAGGCGCAGCGCAATTTCGGAGGCCACGCGCGAGATCGCCCGGCTCTGGCTGCTGTCGATCGGGGCGGGCGCAGCGACGACGAGTGCTCCGTGGACGGCGCCCTCGAACACCAGCGGCGAAATCCGCAGGCCGCCCGCGGCGCGCCTGCCCAGCGACGCGTCGGACTCGAGCGTCCGCTCGCTGCCGGAGGCGACCGCCTCGCGGACCTGGGCCCGCAGCCCCTCGGCGACGCTCCTCGCCTCCTGGGCCTTTCCGAAACCGGACGCGGCCCGCAGGCGCGCGGAATCCGGATCCTCCGGCCGAATGGTGACGAACACGAGGGCCGCCCCGCCGCCGACCGTGGCCGCAGCGATCTCGGCGCCCTCCCGCAGCGCGGACGCCAGGCGCTGGGTTCGCTGCACCTCCGGCGGAAGCGCGTTCGGACCTGCGCGACGTCCTTGCGGTTGCGCCGTCAACCCCGGTCTCCGCGGCTAGAAGCGCTCGTCCGATTCGATCTCGAACGGGCCTTCGTCGGTCTTTTCTTCATCGATCGTGGTTTCGGGGTCACCGCCCTCGAGGGCGAGTTTGGTGCGGAAGTCGGTCGGGTTCGACGCGGCGCTCAGCGCCGTCTCGACGGTGATCTTGTTGGCGCGCAGCAGATCGAGCAGGTGCTGGTCGAAGGTCTGCATCAGCTCGGAACGCGCGCGCGCGATGTATTCGGTGATCTCGCCGGTCTTGGCCGGGTCCTTGATGCACTCCTGGATGGTCCGGGTGGATTGCATGATCTCCGCGGCCGGCACGCGATCCGTCTGCTTCTTGGTGGGCAGGAGTCGCAGCGACACCACGGCCTTGAGGTTGTCCGCCAGGCGCGACCGCACCTGGAGCTGTTCCTCCGAGGGGAAGAACGAGACCAGGCGATTGATCGTGGCGCCCACGTCGCTGGTGTGGATCGAGGAGAACACGAGATGGCCGGTCTCCGCCGCCTTGAGCGACGTGTCGACGGTCTCGAGGTCTCGCATCTCGCCCACCATGATCACGTCGGGGTCCTGACGCAGGGCCGCTCGCAGCGCCTCGGGGAAAGACTCGGTGTCCGTGCCGATCTCGCGCTGGGTGATGATGCTCTGGTCGTGGGTGAAGACGAACTCGATCGGGTCCTCGATCGTGATGATCTTCGCCTTGCGCCTCTTGTTGACTTCCTGGATCAGCGTGGCCAGCGTCGTGGACTTGCCCATGCCCGTGGAGCCCGTGACCAGCACGTAGCCGCGGCGGAGCTCGGCGAGCTGTTGCAGCGCGCTCGGGAGGTTCAGCTCCTCGAAGGAGCGGATCTGGAGCGGGATGACCCGCAGCACGATATTGAAGCAGCGGCGCTGACGGGAGATGTTGACGCGAAAGCGCCCTTCGCCGGGGAGCTCGAAGGCCAGGTCGAGCTCGTTGAATTCGGTTTCACGATGGCGGGGATCGCCCTCCAGGAGCAGCTGGGCGATCGCCTCGGTGTCCTTGGCGGTGAGGACCTTGTAGCGAAGCTCCACCAGGTCGCCGTGGAATCGGTACAAGGGGAGGTAACCCACCTGAAAGTGGATGTCGGAGGCGCCCTTTTCGACCCCGAGCCGAAGCAGGCGGTACAGCTTCTCGCGTTCCATTGCCCCACGTCCTCCGCGAGGAAGGAGCCCCCTTGCGGAGACCTCGAAGTGCCTATCGGCGTTTTGGGTGGCGCCTTGACCCGGATTGTCGGCGCCCCGGAAGGCCCTCCCCGGGAAGGGCGGGCGCGCGTTGGCTACAGTATCGGCCGCGAGGGCGCTGCTCCGGGCGGTGGCCGTTCGCCATCCAGGGGTCTACGAACATTGAAGCGACGGTGGAATCGATGGACGCGCGCCGTCCCGGGCGCCGTCGCGCTGGGGCTGCTCGGCGGCGCGGGGCCCGCGGCCGGCGCCGACGCGCCCCCGCCGATCGAGCTGGACCGCTTGCTGCAGCTCCCGAAGAGCGTCGAGGTCGAGAACGTTCGGCACGGGGGCGCGACCCGCAGCGAGTGGCAGGTGCGCTTCGCCGAGGCCCGGCAGGATCTGGATCACGCTCGCGCGGCGCTGGAGGCGGCCCGGGAGGAGCTGGAGAGTCTGGCCGGCGAGCAGGGCAACTGGCAGATGGCTGCTCCCGGCATGCCCGTGACGGAGGGATCCGAGAACTCGCCCGTGAGCTACCGGCTGCTCCAGGAGATCCGCCGCCAGCGCGAGGAGATCACGCGCTTCGAGCGCCGCCTGCGCGATCTCCAGATCGAGGCGAACCTCGCCGGTGTTCCCGAGGAGTGGCTTGTGGCTACCGACGACGCTCCGGCCCCCGGGCGCTGAGCGGCGGCTCGGTCCGCTCAGGAGCCCTCGTCACCGATCCAGGCGCGTGCCCGGGGGAGGAAGACGAAGGCGGGCAGCGCGTAGAGCGCGGTGAGCCCGAAGTAGCCCGAGTAGCCCAGCTGCTCCGTGACCCAGCCCGAGGGCATCGCGATGAGCGACCCGGCGAGGGCGTAGATCGCCGTCACCAGCGCGTACTGCACAGCCGCGTGCTCCTTCTCGCAGATCCGCATCAGGTACGAGAGGAACGCCGCCGACGCGAGCCCGCCGCAGAACGACTCGACCGCCGAGGCGGCGTAGACTCCGGCGCGGCCGGACTCCGGAATCGCCGCCGCGGCGGCGTAGGCGAGGTTCGAGCCCATCGCCAACGCGCCGAGCGCCCAGAGCGACCGGCCGATTCCGATGCGCGCGACGACCCCGCCGCCGACAATCGCGCCGAGCACGGTCGCGCCGATCCCGAAAGCCGCGGAGATGGCCGCGATCTCCTCGTCGCCGAAGCCGCGGTCTACCCAGAAGGGCGCCACCATGGGGCCCATGGCGCGATCGCCCACGCGGTAGAGCAGGATGAAGAGCAGCGCCGGCACGGCCTGCGCGCGACCCAGCCAACGCCGCAGCGGCGCGATCGTCCCGCGGCGGCTCTCGAGCGGGACCGCGACCCGTGGAGCGGCGAACACGCCGCGCGCCATCGCCAGGCTGAGCGCGGCGCCGGTGGCGAAGGTCCCCGGCCAGCCGATCCAGCGGGGCAGGAGCAACAGGCCGCTTCCGGCCAGCAGCATGCCCGCGCGGTAGGCGGTCACCTTCATCGAGTTGATGGGCCCCTCTTCCCCCCGATCGGTGATTCCGATGGCGTAGGCGTCGATCGCGACGTCCTGGGTGGCAGAGGCGACGCAGTAGAGTGCGAACAGGAGCCACAGGAGCGGGCCGAGCTGGCCCACGTCGGAGAACGCGATGCCCGCGAGACACGCCGCCATCACGACGAGACAGCCCGCGATCCATTGCCGGCGCTCGCCGAAACGGTCCAGCAGCGGGGACCACAGCACCTTGGCCGACCACGCGATGTAGAGCCCGCTGAGCCAGCCGATCTCCGTCAGCGATACTTCGTGGCGCCGGAAGTACACGGGCCACACGTTCGCGTAGACGCCCATCGGGAAGCCTTCGATGACGTAGACGAGCCCGACGATCGCGAGCTTGCGGCCGAGCGGCATCTCCACCCCCGGTGCGCAGTGTAGGAGATGCCGCTGCGGGCGAGTCCGGCCGGATCCGGCCCGGGGGAAGCCCGCCGCCCCCGTCCGCGTCGGGCCGCGAGGCCTTCGGCCTCGCGCGGCTTCGCGTCGCTGCGCGCGCGCCGCTCGACGGCGACCGCGAGTCCCGCTAGATTTCGGCCGCCCCCAGAAGCCCGAGGTTTCGAGCGATGGACGAAAAGCCGCGCGGAAGGGTCGACGCCGCCGCCTATCTCTACATCATCGGGGGGATCCCGATGCTGGTCGGCTTCATGGCGGTGCTCTTCTTCTTCGCGCGCACCTGCAACATCCCCGCATAGGCCCCCGCCGCCCCCTCGACCCGACAGCGCGCCGGACGCCTCCGCCGCTGCGACCCCGCGAGCCGGCAAGGCCCCGCGAAGAGCGCCGGACCGCCATCCAAAGCCGCCACCGAGTGCACATCGGCGCGTCCACCGCCCGCGCCCGTCCCCCTAAGGCGCGATCCGAGGTTGCCGATAGGTGGGGGGATGGGGATTTGCACTCATCAAGTCAGTGTCGCCGCCGGGCGCCTCGTGGGCGCGCTGCTCGTGTTCGCGCTCGGGTGGGGCTGCACCGGTCCGCTGCGGCTGCCCGCGGCGTACCAGTACTTCGCGTTGCCCGATCCCGACGACGCCTGGAGCCGGAAGATCGGGTTGTGGCAGCAGCGCGAGCGCGTGCCCCTGACCGAAGACCGGGTTCGGGTTCCCGCGTCCGTCGCCGGCTGGGGCGGTGAGGCCGGGTCGGCGTCGCCGGAGTCCGAGAGCCTGAAGGCGAAGTACGACGCGTTTCGCACGGAGCGCAAGCGCGCGATCGCGCGCGAGTTCGCCGACTGGTTGCAGCAGCAGGCGCACAAGCACTACGTCCCCGACGGTCCCGTCGACCACTGGGCGACGCTCGAGGAGACCTTTCGCTCGAACGGCGACGACTGCGACGGCCTCGAGCTGCTCACCTACCACTTCCTGCGCGACCTCGGTTTCGGCGACGATGCGGTCTACCGGGCCGTCGTGGTGCGCAAGACGGACGGTCAGCACCACATGGTGACGCTCTGGTTCGAGGACCCCGAGGATCCCTGGGTCATCGACCCGACGGGAGCGATGGCCTCGGGCATGCTGCGCATGTCGGCGCTGACCGACTGGGTGCCGATCAAGGTCTTCAGCGAGGACCGCGACTTCACGGTCCGCCACCGGCGTCTCCAGAGCGCCCACAAGCCCGTCCCGTAACGGGACCCTGAAGCATCCCGCCGGGGGTGTGTCCGGGCGCTTTCCGTCGTTTCACGATTCGCAGCCGCGTCGCGGCGCGCGTTTGACGTGCTGGGGGGGCGCTTCCATACTCGGGCGCCCATGTCTCGCTCACGCCTCGTCGCAGCGCTGTGCGTCGTCGTCGCGTCGGCCTGCGGTGACGACAGGGACGCCGCCGCCTTCCGGGTGGCGCTCCTCACACCGGGCTCGATCGCCGACGGCGGCTGGAACGCGGGCGCCTACGAGGGCCTGCGAGAGATCCGGGAGCGCCTGGGGGCCGAGGTTCGGCACGTGGAGACGCGGACGCCCGCGGAGTTCGAAGAGGGCTTTCGCGACTTCGCCGGCCGGGGCTACACCCTGGTCTTCGGTCACGGCTTCGAGTACCAGGAGGCGGCGGCCAGGGTGGGGGCCGAGTTTCCCGAGACGGTCTTCATCACCACGTCGGGCGACACGGTGCGGTCGAACGTCGCGCCGATGGTCTTCGAGCTCGAGCAGGCGACCTACCTCTGCGGCGTGCTCGCGGCGCGCATGACCGAGACGGGGAGGATCGGACTGATCGGCGGAATCGACCTGCCGTCGATCCGAAGCACCTTCCAGGCGTTCCGTGGCGGCGTGTCCGCCACGCGTTCGGACGTGGAGGTGCGCGAGGTGTTCATCGGGAACTTCGACGACACCGCGGCGGCGCGGGAGGCCGCGCTGGCGCTCCTCGAGGAGGGCGCCGACCTGCTTCTCCACCAGGCCAACGCCGCGGGCCGGGGCGTGTTTCGCGCCGTCTCCGACCGGGCGGCCGCGGGCGCGCGCGTCTTCGCCTTCGGGATCAACCGCGATCAGAACGCCATGGCGCCCGAGGTGGTGCTGGCGTCGGCCACCCTCGACATCCCGGCCGCCTTCGTCGAGGTGGCCACTCGCGTGCGCGAGGGCCGCTTCACAGCCGAGCCGGTGCGCCTCGGGATGAACGAGGGAATCGTCCACCTGGTGCTGAACCCGCGGCTGCGCGCCCGGATTCCGGCCGCAACGCTCGACGAGATCGACCGCATCGAGGCGAGCATCCGATCGGGCGAGCTGGTCGTTCCCCGGGGCGCGTTCTGAGTCAGGTGCCGCAGGCGACGTCGCGGCCGGCGGCGTACGCCGCCCGCTTGCACGGCGTCTCGAAGGCGTTCGTTCCGCGACGCCCGGTCCTCGACGGCGTCGATCTCGCGGTCCGGGCGGGCGAGATCCACGCCCTGCTCGGAGAGAACGGCGCCGGCAAGTCGACGCTGATGAAGATCCTCGTCGGGCTGCTGCGGCCCGACGCGGGCTCGATTTCGCTCGCCGACGCCCCGGTAGACCTCGACCGCTTCACGCCCGCCGAGGCCGTGCGCCGTGGAATCGGCATGGTCCACCAGGTCTCGGCGCTGGTTCCGGCCATGACCGTCGTCGAGAACCTCGCCTTCGGCGATGCGCGGGCCGGCCTCTGGTTCCATCCTCGACGCGCCCGGCGAGCGGCGGAGCGCCTCGCCGCGCGCTTCCAGCTCGAAGTTTCGTTGGACCGCCGCGTCGAGGACCTCGCGATGGGCGAGCGACAGCGCGCCGAGATCCTGCGCGCGCTGGGCCGCGGGGCGCGCCTGCTGATCCTCGACGAGCCGACCTCCGTGCTGACGCCGCGCGAGGCGGAGGCTCTGTTTGCGTCGTTGCGTGGGCTGCGCGACGCGGGCCGCGCCGTGATCTTCATCTCGCACAAGCTCTCCGAGGTGGAGGCGGTCGCGGATCGCGTCACGATCCTGCGACAGGGCAAGGCGACCGCGAGCCTGTCCGCGCGGGAGGCGGATGCGCGCGAGCTCGGCCGTCTCATGCTCGGGCGCGACGTCCCGCCTCTGGAGCGGCCCGCGCGCACGCCGTCCGTCGCGGCGCCCGCGCTCGAGATCCGGGGGCTGTGCGCCCCGGGGCTCAGCGAGGCGAGCCGCCTGCGTGAAATCGACCTCCGGCTCGACCCGGGCGAGATCCTCGGGATCGTGGGGATCGACGGCAACGGGCAACGGGAGCTCGAGGAGGTGCTGGCCGGGGTCCGGCGACCGACGCGCGGCGACGTCTGCGTGGGCGGTCGGCGGATTGCACCGCGCCCCCGGGCGTTGCGGGCGGCGGGTCTCGCGCACCTCTCGGGCGATCGCGACGGCGCGGGCCTGATCTCGGCGTTCACGCTGGCCGAGAACTGGATTCTGAAGGGAAGCCACGACGATCGACGCTTCTTTCGCCGCGGGTGGCTGGACCGGGCGGCGGCGCGCCGGGCGGCCCGGGCCGCGGCGGAGCGATTCGGGATCGTCCCGGCGGACCCCGACGCGCCGATCGCGTCGCTATCGGGCGGCAACGCCCAGAAGCTCGCGGTGGCGCGCGAGCTGGACGGGGACCCTTCGGTGCTCGTGGCGGTGAACCCCACGCGCGGACTCGACGTCGGGTCGGCGCGCTTCGTGCACGACGAGCTGCTGGCCCGCCGCCGCTCGGGCGGAGCCGTGCTCTTGATCTCGACGGACCTCGACGAGGTCCTCGCGCTCTCGGATCGCATCACCGCCCTCGTTCGCGGCGCGCTGGCGGCCGTGCCGCCCGGAAGCGACCGCGCGGCGATCGGCGCCATTCTCCTGGGCGAGGCGGCGGCGTGAGCTCTCTCGCGCGCGGCCCCGCTGCGCTCGTCCGCGACGCCGTACCTCCGACGCTGGCGGTTCTCGGGGCGCTCGCCCTGGTCGGCGTCTTCGTGGCGCTGCTCGGGTACGCGCCGGGACGGGCGCTGACGGCGCTGCTCCGGGGCTCGCTGGGAAGCGGCGCCGCGTGGACCGCCACGCTGCTCAAGGCGTCGCCGCTGCTGCTGACGGGGCTCGCGGTCGCGCTCTCGTTTCGCTGCGGGGTGTGGAACATCGGGGCCGAGGGACAGCTCCTCGTCGGGGCACTGTGCGCGACCGCGGTGGCGACGCGCACGCTTCCCGGAGCCCCCGCCGCTCTGGTGCTGCCGGCCGTCGTGCTCGCGGGCGCGGCGGGGGGTGCCCTGATCGGCGCGGTGGCGGGGGCCCTGCGTGCGACCCGCGGCGTGAATGAGGTCATCTCGACCATCCTGCTCAACTTCGTCGCGATCCAGCTCGTGGCTCTCGCCGTGCACGGGCCGCTGCAGGAGGCCGCCGGGGCCTACCCGAAGAGCGACGCGCTCCCCGCTGCGGCCATGCTGCCCGCGATCGGCCGACTGCACGGGGGCCTCGCGGTCGCACTGGCCCTGGCCTTCGCCACCCAGCTCCTGGTGTTCCGCAGCGCCATCGGGTTTCGCCTGCGGGCGGTGGGACACGCCCCGCGCGCGGCGCGCTTCGCGGGCATTTCGCCGGAGCTCTACGGTTGGCTCGTCCTGGCGCTGGCCGGGGGGCTGGCCGGTCTGGCCGGTGCGTTCGAGGTGGCGGGCGTCACCGGGACGCTCTATGAGCGTATCTCGCCGGGCACCGGCTACACGGCGATCGCCGTGGCGCTGCTGGCGCGCCTCCACCCGCTGTCGGTGATCCCCTCCGCGCTCTTCTTCGGCGCGCTGGAAGCCGGCGCCGGCGCGATGCAGCGGGAGGCGGGCGTTCCCGCAGTCGTGGCCCAGATGGTGCAGGGTCTGGTGGTCCTGCTCTCCGTCGGCCTGTCCGTCGCGCGGCCGCCGCGCGCGCGGGGCCTGCGGACCCCGGAACCGAAGCGGGGAATCGACTGATGGAGGCGCTGCTCGAAGCCAGTGTGCGACTTGCGGCGCCCCTGCTGATCGCTGCGCTGGGCGAGCTCTGGGTCGAGCGATCCGGCGTCGTCAACATCGGAATCGAGGGGACGATGCTCAGCGGTGCCTTTGCGGGCTTCGCGGCGGCCGTCGCCACCGGCTCGCCGGCGGTGGGCCTGGTAGCCGCGGCCGCGGCGGGCTGCGGCGTGGGGATCCTGTTCGCGACCTTCGCCGTCGTCCGCAAGCTCGACCAGATCGTCGTGGGCATGGCGGTCAACCTGATCGCCCTCGGCGCCACCGGCCTCGGCGCCCGCGCCCTCTACGCGGGCAATCCGCCGGCGGCACCCACGCTGGCCGCCCTCCCGGTCCCGGGCCTCGCGGAGCTCCCGCTGCTCGGTCCCGCGCTCTTCGCCCAGACGCCCTTCGTGTACGCGGCGCTGGGACTCGCCGTCGTTGTCGGCCTCGGACTCTCGCGCACCGGCGCCGGCCTGCGCCTGCGCGCGGTGGGCGAGTCGGCGCGCGCGGCCGACGCCGAGGGCATCGCGGTCGATCGCGTCCGCTTCCGCGCGGTGATCGCGGGCTCGGCGCTGGCCGGCGTGGCCGGCGCGGTGCTGACGCTGTCGCATTCGGATGTCTTCACCGAGGGGATGACGGCCGGCCGCGGCTTCATCGCGCTCGCCGTCGTGATCTTCGGCCGCTGGAGCGCGGGGGGCGTCGTGGGCGCGGCCCTGTTCTTCGGGGCCGCGACCGCGCTCCAGTTCCGCCTCCAGGCTCGGGGCGCGGAGATCCCGTATCCTGTCTTCTTGATGTTCCCGTATCTGGTCACGCTCACGGTCCTGGCGGTCGCGGGGGGTCGCGCTCGCGCCCCCGCCGACCTCGGACGCCCCTACCGGCGCGAAGCGCCCGCCGGCTAGAGGTCGCAACGGGAGGATTCATGGCGACGTCTCTCCGTCTCGAGCCCGCCGACGAGTACATGCACGAGAACACCGGCGAGTCCAACTACAACGAGAGCATGTACTTCAACTTCTTCGACGGCGCGAAGTGCCTGGGCGGCTTCCTGCGCATCGGCAACCGACCCAACGAGCGCACCGCGGAGGCGACGCTCTGCGTCTACCAGCCCGACGGCAGCGTGCTGTTCAACTTCAAGCGGCCGGAGATCCCCGGCAACGACCGCTTCGAGGCCGGCGGAATGCGCTTCGAGGTGCTGCGGCCCTTCGAGCGCCTGCGCATCGCGTACGCGGGCAAGGCGTGCTGCCTGAAGGATCCGCTGGCGATGAGCGACCCGCGCTCGGCCTTCGCTATGAATCCCTTCGTCGCGGTCGACATCGACCTCGAGGTGACGGGCGTGGGTCCGATGTTCGGAGGCGAGCGCAGCGAAGCCGAGCGCAGCGGCACCGAGATGGAGTTCGCGCGGGGCCACTATGAGCAGCACCACCGCGCGACGGGAAGCGTCGAGATCGGAGGCTGCGCCGTCGCCTTCGACGGTCTCGGCCTGCGCGATCACTCGTGGGGTCCGCGCAGCTGGCAGGCGCCCCTCTACTACCGCTGGCTCACGGCGAACTTCGGCGCGGACTTCGGATTCGCGGTGAGCTGGATCGCCGCGCGCGACGGCGGCGTCTTCCGGGGAGGCTTCGTTCACCGGGGCGATCGGCGGGTGCTCGTGCGCGACCTCGAGCTGGAGACGGACTGGGCGGGCGAGGCGCGCTTCCACGACCGCATCCGCGCGCGGCTCGCGTGCGACGACGGCGAGTCGGTCGAGGTGGAGGGCCGCGTGCTGTCGCTGATCCCGCTGCGCAACCGGCGCGACGGGAACACGACCCGCATCAGCGAAGGCATGACCGAGTGGACCTGCGAGGGCCGCACCGGCTACGGCCTCTCCGAGTACCTCGACCAGATCGACTAGCTCCCCGACCCCGCGCGTCCCCGCCGCTATGCAAGGGCCGGAGCCGAGAGAGATCCCGCAGCGAAATCAAGCGCAGGCCATCACGGACTTTGCAAGGCGGCGTAGCCGCCGCGCAGTGAGCCGTAGGCGAACGAAGATCCAAGAGGGATAGCCGAGCCATTCGCGGAGGGATCTCTCTCGGCTCCGGCCCGGCGCTTCGGGCTCAGTCGGTGGACGTGTCGCTCGCGGGGTAGAACAGGGATTCGCCATCCACGCGGAAGCTCGCGATGGCCGCCCGGCCCTCCGGCGAGGCCAACCAGTCGACGAAGCGCTGCGCCCACCGCTGCTTTACGTGAGGATGGCGCTCCGGATTCACGACGATGGCCCCGTAGGGATTCCGGAGGGCCTCTCCGGACGCCATCAGCACCGTGAGGTCGCGGCGGTTCTTGAAGCTGCCCCAGGTGCCGCTGTCGGTGAGCGCGTAGGCTCCGAGCTCGGCGGCCGTGTTGAGGGTGGCGCCCATCCCGGTGCCGGTCTCGCGGTACCAACGACCCGAGTGCGGTCGCGGATCGATGCCCGCGGAGCGCCACAGGCGCAGCTCCGCCTTGTGGGTGCCGCTGTCGTCGCCGCGGGAGGTGAAGAGCGACCCGGTCTCGGCGACGCGCGCCAGGGCCGCGGGCGCGTCGCGCCGGTGCCGTACGCCGGCGGGGTCGGCCTCGGGTCCGATGACGACGAAGAAGTTGCTCATGACCTCACGGCGCTCGATCCCGAAGCCCGCGGCGACGAAGGCCTCCTCGGCGCTCCGGTCGTGGACGAGGACGGCGTCGACGTCGCCGCGTTCGCCGAGGCGCAGGGCGCGCCCGGTTCCCACCGCGACGATGCGGACCTCGATTCCGGTCTTCCGGGTGAATCGGGGCAGGATCCAGTCGAAGAGGCCCGAGTCGCGCGTCGAGGTCGTCGAGGCGACGGTGATGAAGCGGCCTTCGGCGGCAGCCGGGGGCCCCGCGAGCGCGCTCACGGCCAGCGCCGCGGCGACGGCGCCGAGGCGCCGAAGTCGGGGCGCTACCAAAGCAGCTCTCCGCGCACGAAGGCCTTGCCCTCCGGGCTGCTCGGCTGCTCGAAGAAGGCGTCGGAGGAGCTGTTCTCGACGAGCCGCCCCTGGTGCAGGAACAGGACCGCGTCGCCCAGCCGGCGGGCCTGACCGAGGTCGTGGGTGGTCATGACGAGCTTGGTTCCGCTGGCGCGGATCGCGCGCATGGTGGACTCCACGGCCCCGGTGGCGCCGGGGTCGAGGGAGGCCGTGGGCTCGTCGAGGAAGAGCACCTGGGGGCGCAGGGCCCAGGCCCGCGCCAGCGCGAGCCGCTGCTGCTCCCCGACGGAGAGCGACAGGGCGGCCCGTCCGGCCAGCGCGGCGAGGCCGGTGTGATCGAGCGCTTCGGCCGCGCGCTCGCGGCGCTCGTCGCGGGGAAGGCCCCGCAGCCGCAGGGCGTAGTCCACGTTGGCCGCGACCGATCGGCGCAGGAGCACCGGCCGCTGGAACACCATGGCCTGCTCGCGCGCCGCTTCGGCCCGGCCGGGACCGCGCCACCCAACGCGTCCGTGTGTCGGCTGCAAAAGCCCGTGGCACAGCCGGAGGGTCAGGGTCTTGCCCGCGCCGTTCGGCCCGAGGATCACCGTGCACGGACCCGGGCCGATCTCGAAGGAGACGCCGTTCAGGAGGCGACGTCCGGCGACTGCGTAGCCCAGGTCCTCCGCGACCAGCGGCAGGATCGATCTCGCGCCGTGGCCCGATTCAGGCATGGGCGCTCCGCGTGACCGCCTGCGCCAGGTAGGCCGCGGCGTTCACGGCGATCGAGAGCGCGATGAGCAGGAGGCCCAGCCCCAGCGCGAGCGGCAGGTCGCCCCGGCTGGTCTCGAGGGCGATGGCCGTGGTCATGACGCGGGTCACGTGGGCGATGTTGCCGCCGACGATGATCACGGCGCCGACCTCGGCGATGGCCCTTCCGAAGCCGGCCAGGATCGCGGTCAGCAGGAGGTAGCGGCCCTCGAAGAGGAGCGTTGGAATCGCTCGCCACACGCCCGCACCGAGCGAGCGAAGCTGGTCCTCGTACTCCTGCCACAGCTCTTCCAGGACCTGGCGGGAGAGGGCGGCGACGATCGGCGTGATGAGGAGGAACTGGGCGAACACCATGGCGGCCGGCGTGAAGAGCAGACCGAGAGCACCCAAGGGACCGGAGCGCGAGAGGAGCAGGTAGACGACGAGACCCACGACCACCGGGGGCAGGCCGAGCAGGGAGTTCAGCAGGACCGTCACCACGCGCCGCCCCGGAAAGCGCAGCATCCCGGCGACGGCGCCCAGCGGGAGTCCCACGAGGGTGGCCAGGAACACGGCCGAGAGGCTCACGCGCAGCGAGAGCCCCACGATCTCGACGAGCTCGGCGTCGAGCTCCAGGATCAGCCGCAGAGCGGTGCGAAAGGCTTCGAGGAGGTCCGCCATCGGCCCCCCATTGTCCCCGTTCCTCGAAGGGCCGGCCACGGCCGCCCGTAGTGCAGATATCCCCGGTAGACCCGGAGGGAGTCCTAATCGGCGCCGCCGACCTTCTGCCCGCAGTCGAGCATCTTCGGGCCGAGATACGGATTTTTCACCGCCGTCCCGTCCTGCACCCAGCCGGCGTTCTCCATCGGGCAGTACATCACGCTCTTGCCCTCGGGTTTGGCCATGCTGACCCACATCGAGATGGGCTTGGAGAGGTCCTTGAAGGCCTCGCGCAGCGATCGGATCTCCTCTGCACCGTGAAGTTTCCCACAAGCCGCGAGGATGTCCGTCGGGATGTTCTTGTAGTGGTCGGAGTGCTTTCCGCCGGCCGTTACCGGATCGAGCTTCTTGGTCAGGCCCTC
>JAOTUO010000056.1 GCA_029863845.1 Myxococcales bacterium | reverse complement strand
GCCCGCGTGCCGCTCCCCCCGCACGAGCCGCGCGTACGCGAACAATGCGAGCAGGCAGAAGCAGGCGGCGGCGCTGTAGTAGCGGCACTGGCGGCAGAGGATGAGGTACGGGACGGAGAGCGCGAGCAGGCCGGCCGAGACCGTGGCCGCCCGGGGATCGCGCCAGAAAGCCCGACCGACGAACCAGGTCAGCACCACCGTGGCCACGCCGAACAGCGCGAAGGGCAGCCGCGCCGCGAAGGTGCTCGGCCCGAACAGCGCCAGCGAGGCCGCGCACACGTAGAAGGAGAGCCAGGTGTGCCACTTCCAGACGCCGTTCTCCCCGAACTCCACCCCGAACTCCTGGGAGAAGGAGTTCACGCCGTCGTGGCCCATCGGGAGGCCCTCGGACAGGATGGTGCGGGCGATGAGCGCCGTCTGCGCCTCGTCCTGCCAGAGGTGGTGGTTGCCCAGATTCGTGAGCAGCAGAAGGGACGCCGCGCCCGCGAGCGCGGCGACGACGATCCACTCGGTGCGCCCGAGCGGCGGCAGCCTCGAGGCCGGCGCTCCTCCGGTCATCGCCCTTCGCGCGCGGGGCGCCTCAGCACGGGGACGCTACGGCTGGCCTCACACGAACTCCAGGCTGCCGGCCTCCCCGAGTCGCCGGTAGTAGCAGGTCGGGCGCGTGCGCCCCGCCGCGTCCCGAGTGTGGCACACGCCGCCGGTCCGGGGGCGTACGCGGTACAGGAGCGAGTTCTGCTCGCAGTTCACACGCACCTCGACGAGTTCCAGGACGTCGCCGGAGGTCTCGCCCTTGCGCCACAGCTCGGCGCGGGAGGTCGACCACAGCACCGCGCGCCGCGTCCCCAGACTCTCCCGCAGCGCCGTCTCGTTCGCGTAGGCGACGTACAGCACCTCGTTCGAGTCGGCGTGCTGAAGCACCACCGGAACCACGCGCTGGTCGAGCGCGGCCAGCTTGTCGAAGTCGAGTGCGAGGTCGGTCCCTGATTCCAACGCCTTCATGTCCGCCTCCGCGCACGAAGTCTCGAGCCGGCCGCGGCGGCACTGCGCGATGCGTGCGGGTCCACAGGTCCTCTAGACGGCGGGGTCCGGGAAGCCGCGCTGCGCCAGGCCCGCGAGGGCACTGCGGAAGAAACGCGTCACGAACCGGCGCATGAGGCCTCCCAGGCCGGGAATCCGGGAGTCGAAGCGGCAGCGCCAGACGACGCGGGTGCCGTCGCCGTCGGGTTCGAAGATCACCTCGCCCAGGTGGTTCTTCATGGGACCACCGCCCCGAATCAGGCGGTAGGACATGCGCTTGGGGGGATCGAACTCGAGCACCTCTTCGAAGGCGTTGACGCCGCCCGTGCCGAGGCCGCGCACGGCCCCGGCGCCATTGCGGTCCGGGTCACCGGCAACCTCCAGCCACGACTTCCCGATGCCAGCCCACTGGCTCCAGCCGGCGTGGTCCGTGTACACGTCCCAGACCGCCTGGGGCGGCGCGGAGAACCGGCGTACGACTTCGACCCGCTGCACGGGCCCTACCCTAGCAGACCTCTCCTACCGCAAGACGCGTCGAGCGCGGAGCGCACCGAACAGCTCGTCGAGCGTCGCTACCCGGGTGCGCCGAGACGCGCCCGCCAACGAACCCACGAGCGGCGCGACCGCTGCCGTCGACGCGACCACCTCGCGACCGATGAGCGTCACACCCGGTACCGAGCCAAGCCCCGCCCGTGCGGCCAGCGGACCCGCCAGCTCCCGGTACGCCTGCGCAAACTCGAGCGCATCGGACTCGGAGTCCCAGACGCTGATCCAGAGGAACTCGAGTCCCCCCGCACAGCGCGCCACCAGGTAGCGGTCTCCGTCCCATCCCTCCCACGCGTCCCGGCGATCTCCCTCCCCCGCTTCGCGCAGCAGTACCGAGATTCCGAGCTCCCCCATCGTGTTCTCGTACAGGAAGTGACAACCGGCCGGTAAGCGCGCGTGCAGGGCGCCCAGGTCGATGGTGACGAACGCCTCGCGCCGCCTGTCCGCGTGCAGGACCTGCTCGGAGGACGCGGGGGGAGCCGCCAGCAGATCGGATCCTTCGAAATAGGACAGACGATAGCCTCCGGTGTACGCGAACAGGAACGTGACGCGGATCAGCGCGGGAGCCTGCGCAAAGGCACCTCGGTAGGCCTCGCTCTCGGATCCCTCCCGAAACTCTTCGGGATCGGGAAGCACGATCGAGCCTCCGAGGGCTTCCAGGCCGTAGCGCACCGCATCGCCTTCGATCGCGGCCTGCACCGCGTAGCCGGCGTCGTCCTGGCCGACCGGAGTCTCGATCCAATCGATCAGCTCGGGGTGGGCCTGGTGCTGCAGCAGGTGCACCAGCTCGTGGGCGAGGACGAACTCGCGCATCCAGTCGCGACGGCTCAGCATCGACGCGAGCCGCATGGAGAACGGCATCCGCGGATCGCTCACCACGTAGACCGTGCGCTCGGACGGAACGTAGAGCCCCGCGACCTCGCTGGCGCCGAGCTCGATGAACGCCTCGAGCAGCGCCCGGTCCGGGGGCCAGAGCCCCACGGCGACCAGCGATTGCTCGTAGCGGTGGAACTCCGCCTCCGACGCGTCCGCCAGCGCCGCCCGCCGCAGTAGCGCGGGGAGCTCGCGCCGCGTGATCACGCGGGGTTCCACCGGCGCGGCGACACGGATGCCGCGCGCCCGCTGCGTGCGGTCCAGAATGCTCTCGAACGATCCGGGCCGAATCGATCCCGCCGAGACGATCGAGTACGCACAGCCAACGACGGCGGCCGCGATGAGAGCGAGCGACCCTGTGACGGCACGAAACCTGCGAATCGAGAACCCCGACGTCACGACACCGGCGGCCGAAGGTACCACGCGCACGCAGCGCGCGGAAAGCGAGCGTGCGGCGGTGCGCGCCGGGTGCGTCCCCAGCGGCCCGGCGAAACGATCCGTGGCTGTGGCGGACGGCCGTCGGGCTCAGCGACGATCTGGCGGCGGTTGCGCCGGGCAGTAGCATCCCGCGCCATGCCCTCCCTCCCGGACGAGGTGGCCGAGAAGGGGCCGGTCCAGCCGCAGTCCGGCGGGCCGGCCGACAACGAGCTGGCGCGCCGTCGTCGCGCTCCGGTGGACATCACGCTGCTGCGCCACGGTGAGCCCGACTGGGCGCCGGGCGGGGGCGCCTCCGTCGCGGATCCGGGGCTGACCGACTACGGCGCCGCCCAGGCGCGCGCGGTGGCGGCCGCCGTCGCGCCGGGCCGCGTCGACGCCATCTACGTGAGTCCGCTGCGCCGCGCGCAGGAGACCGCTGCACCGCTGGTCGAGGCAACGGGCGTGGCGGCGACGACGATCGAGGCACTGGCGGAGATCGATGCCGGCGCCAGCGGCATGACCCAGGAGGAGATCGACCGCTACTTCGTCGAGGCCATGCGGCGGCCGCTCGAGGAGCACTGGGAGGGCTGGCCTGCGGGCGAGAGCTTTCGCGACTTCCATCAGCGCGTGACCGCCGGCGCCGCCGGATTGCTCGGACGGCACGGCATCCGCGCCGAGACGATGCACGACTTCACCTGCTGGCAGGTGCCGCCGGGCCCGCTCTCCATCGTCGTGGTCGCCCACGGCGGCACGAACTCGGTGCTCCTCACGCACCTGCTCGATGTCCGTCCCGTGCCCTGGGAGTGGATACGCTTCGAGAGCGAGCTCGCCTCCTACTCGGTGGTCCACGCGCGTCCGATCGGCGAGGGGGGCCACGTGTGGTCCCTGCAGAACTTCAACGAGGTCGATCCGCTGCGTGCCGCCGGCCTACGCTGAGGCTTCGCCGCCCGGGGCGGAGTCCGCGAGAAAGCAGCGGCTCGTGCCGTCCCCCACCGCGACCCGAGGCGGCGACTCCCGCGCGCAGCGCTCGAAGGCCTCGGGACAGCGGGTGTGGAAACGGCAGCCCCCGGGCGGACGCGCCGCCGAGGGCACGTCGCCGCGCACGGAAACGATGGGCGGGACGCCCGGCTCCAGCGAGGGCACCGCACCGCGCAGACTCCGGGTGTAGGGGTGCTTCGGTCCCGCGAGGACGGTCTCCGCCCTCCCCTCCTCGACGATCTGGCCGAGGTACATGACGGCGATCCGGTCGGCGACGTGCCGCACCACGGCAAGGTCGTGACTGATGAACAGGTACGCGAGCCCGAACTCGTCCTGGAGGTCGGCGAGCAGGTTGAGGATCTGGGCCTGGATCGACACGTCGAGGGCGGAGACCGCCTCGTCGCACACGATCAGAAGGGGCCGAACGGCGAGGGCGCGGGCGATGCAGACGCGCTGCTTCTGCCCACCGGAGAACTCGTGCGGATGGCGGTGGCGCAGGCGCGCGTCGAGTCCGACGCGCTCCATGAGCTCGCAGACGCGCACGTCGACCTCGGCGCGAACGGGGCGCTCGTGCAGCCGCAGTGCTTCCCCGAGGATCCCGGCGATCGTCATCCTCGGGTCGAGGCTCGTCGCCGGGTCCTGGAACACCATCTGGAGTGCGCCGCACAGGCTCCGGCGCTCGCGTCGGGCGAGTCCGATCAGCTCGCGGCCGGCGAGGCGCACGGAGCCGCGGGCGCCCGGCTCGATGCCCACGATCGCGCGCGCGAGCGTCGTCTTTCCGCAACCCGATTCCCCCACGAGACCCACCGTCTCGCCGCTCCCGACGTCGAGATCGACCCCGTCGACCGCGCGGATCGCGTGCGGGGTCGCCGGGAAGTGGACGCGCAGGTCGCGAACGGCGAGCAGCGGCGCCCGGGTCATCGCAGCTCCTCCGGCGGGACGACGCAGCGGCGGGCGCGCCCAGGCTCGATCTCGGCGAGCGACGGCTCCCCGTTCCGGCACAGGTCGCGCACAAAGCGACAGCGCGGCGCGAAGCGGCATTCGCCGAAGGGTCCCGCGTCGAGGCGCGGCGGGAGCCCTTCGATGGTCTCGAGCCGTCGCCGCGCCGCGCCCCCGATGCGCGGCACGCTGCGCAGGAGCGCTCGCGTGTAGGGATGGGCGGGACTGTGAAACAGCGGCGCCGCCGGGGCAGACTCCACGATGCGCCCGGCGTACATCACCAGCACCCGGTCGCAGGTCCCCGCGATCACGGCGAGGTCGTGGGTGATCAAGACGATCGCCATCGAGCGCTCGCGCCGCAGCTCGCGCAGCAGGTCGAGGATCTGGGCCTGGATCGTGACGTCGAGGGCCGTCGTCGGCTCGTCGGCGATCAGGAGATCGGGATCGCAGAGGAGCGCCATGGCGATCATCGCCCGCTGGCGCATTCCCCCGCTCAGCTCATGCGGGTAGGCGCCGGCGCGCAGGGCCGGGTCCGGAATGCCCACGCGCTCCAGGAGCGCGACGGCACGCTTGCGCGCCTCGCGCCGCGAGAGCCCCTGGTGAAGCTCGCCCACCTCGGCGATCTGCTCGCCCACCGTGAGGTACGGGTTCAGGCTCGTCATCGGGTCCTGAAAGATCATCGCCACCCGATTGCCTCGAATCCGTCGCAGCCCCGCCTCGGCCAAAGCGCTGAGCTCGCGCCCTTCGAAGCGCACCGAGCCCCCGGCGATCCGGCCCTGGGGCTTCGGGAGCAGACCCAGCACCGAGAGGCTCGTCACGCTCTTGCCGCAGCCGGACTCTCCCACGAGGCCCACGATCTCGCCGCGGTCGACGCGGAAGCTCACGCCATCCACGGCGCGCACGACGCCCTCCTCCGTGCTGAACTCCGTGCAAAGATCGCGAACCTCGAGCAGCGGCTCGCTCACCGTTGCGCCTTCGGGTCGAGGGCGTCCCGCAGGCCGTCCCCGAGGAAGTTGAGGCTGAACAGGGTCGCGGCCAGGAAGGCGCTCGGCCACAGCAGCAGCCACCAGTAGGACTCGATCGGGTTCACGACCCCGACGGCCTCCGCGACGAGCTGTCCCCACGACAGTGCGATCCCCAGTCCCAAAAACGAGAGGAACGACTCCAGGATGATCACCGCGGGCACCGTGAGCGTCGCGTAGACGGCGACCACGCCTACGACGTTGGGCAGGATGTGCCGGGCGATGATGCGCAGGTCGCCGGCGCCGAGCAGGCGGGCGGCGAGCACGAACTCCCGCTCGCGCAGCGTGAGCACCTGCCCCCGGACGATGCGCGCCATGGTGAGCCACTGCACGAGACCCAGGGCCAGGAAGACAGGAAGCGGCTCACCGCGCGCGGTCTCCGAGAACATCAGCATGATCAGGATGACCAGGAACATGTACGGGACGCCGTACAAGAAATCGACGAAGCGCATCATGATCTCGTCGGTCTTTCCGCCGTAGTAGCCCGCGAGAGCGCCGTAGAGGACGCCGACGAACACCGCCGCGAGCGTCGCCGCGAAGCCCACGAGTAGCGACGTGCGCCCTCCCATCAGGGTGCGCGCGGCGTAGTCGCGGCCGAGGCCGTCGGTGCCGAACCAGTGCTCCCAGCTCGGGGGCTGGTGCCGCCCAGCCGGATCCGTCGTCTGGGGATCGAGCCCCAGGAGCACCGGCGCGACGGCGCACAGCAGCACGATCAACGCGAGGGTGACGGCGCCGGCCACCGCCAGTCGGTTTCGCCGCAGCCGCTTCCAGGCGGCGGCCCCGAGGCTCGTCCCCGCCGCCGGAGGGGCGCTCCGCGCGCGGGCTTCGCCCGTCACAGCTCACTCCGGACGCGCGGATCGAGCCAGGCGTAGGCGAGGTCGACGGCGAGGTTGAAGGCTGTCACGAGCCCCCCGTAGAGGATTGCCGTGCCCAGGACGACCGAGTAGTCACGGTTGATGGCGCCCTTGACGAACCACTGCCCCATTCCGGGAACACCAAATAGAGTCTCTACGACGAAGGAGCCCGTGAGGATTCCGGCGGCCGCCGGCCCCAGGAAGGAAACCACGGGCAGGATCGCGCCCTTGAGCGCGTGGCGGAGCACCACCGCGTGCTCCGGCAGACCCTTCGCGCGCGCCGTTCGGATGAAGTCCTCCTGCATCACTTCGATGGTCCCGCTCCGGGCAAGCCGCGCGATGTAGGCGGCGTAGGGCAGCGCGAGGGTCAGCGCCGGCAGGGCGAGGTGCTTCCAGCCGCCCCAGCCCGCGACCGGCAGCCAGCCGAGCCAGAGGGCGAAGACGATCATCAGTGCGGCCCCGATCACGAAGTTGGGCACGGAGATCCCCACCATCGCGAGCCCCATGCTGCTGTAGTCGGCGGCGGAGTTGGGGTGAAGGCCGGCCCGGATTCCGAGCGCCAGCCCGAGTGCGGTGGCGATCAGCAGCGCCATCAGGCCCAGCGCCAGGCTCACCGGCAGCGCCGGCAGGAGCAGGTCCTCGACGTCCCGCCCCTGCACCTTGATGGCGGGCCCGAAGGTTCCCTCGACCAGCAGGCGCCGCATGTAGACCCCAAAGAAGGCCGTCGCGCTCTCGGGAACGCCGTAGCGGGCCCGCAGCGCCGCCTCGACCTGCGGTGCCGCCACCTTCTCCTGGGCGAAGGGATTGCCCGGCGCGAAGTACATGAGGAGCGTGGTGGCGTAGACCAGCAGCACGAGCGAGGGCACCAGGAAGGCGACCCGGCGCAGCACGCGCACGGGCAGCCACGCCCACGCGGCTCCCGCGAAGACCGGCGCCGCGGCCGCCGCGAAGCCGAAGCCGAGTGCGGGACGCGCGAGCGCGAGCGCCAGTCCGCCCACGACGGCGGCGCCGAGGCCACGCGCCGCGGAGGGCGGCAACCACGCCATCCCCGCGATCGCGGCCGCGCCGCCCACCAGCGCGAGCGCCTCGGGAACGCCGAGCAGCGCCGCGAGTCCCGCGGTGACGGCGGCAATGGTCAGCGCGAGTGCGAGCCGGGCGCTGCGCCGCACCGCTCAGCCCGCCGCGCCGGCGTCAGGCGACGCCGCGCCGCGCCGGATGCGGATCGCGCGCAGCGGGTGCAGGTCCTGCAGGTTGGCGGCCGTGCTCCCGTCCTCGAGCTCGAGCCTCGAGTAGAAGCCTCCGACATGGGGCTGCACCAGCCCACTGGCGACGTAGAAGTAGATGGGCATGACGGGGAACTCGTCCTGCACCAGGATCGCCTCGGCTTCGCGCAGCAGGTGCATGCGAAGCGCGGCGATCGCCCGCGTCCGCGCCGCCGCGTCCGGCGCGCGTTCGACCGCGTCGATCCGACGCCTCGCCAGCCCCGGCTCCTTGAACCGGGACAGCACGGCTTCGGGATCGGTCAGCACGGCCGCGACATCCGACGCGGCCCGGATCAGACGGTCGAAGCCGGCGGAGCTCCAGCCCGTGTTGTTGTTGCCCCCGTTCGTCACCCACATGTCGAGGAAGGTGTTGGGATCCTGGTAGTCGCCGATCCAACCGCCGCGGGCCATGTCGTAGTCCCGGGCCAGGACCGTCGCCAGGTACGACTGCCACTCCTGGTTGTAGGCGCGGACCTCGATTCCCAGGTGGCGGCGCAGCTGGTCGGCGATCACCTCGGCGATCTTCTTGTGCGCCTCGTTCGTGTTGTAGAGGATCCCGATCTCGGGGAAGCCGGCACCGCCGGGGTAGCCGGCTTCCGCGAGCAGGGTCCGCGCGCGGGCGCGATCGAGGCCGAGGGCGCTCGCCGGCGCGTCGTAGCCGGGCATGCGCGGCGGGACCAGGTGGACGGCCGGAAGCTGCCCGAGGCCGAGCACCTCCTCGACGATCAGACGCCGATCGACGGCGAGCCCGATCGCCTGCCGCACGCGCCGATCGTCGAAGGGGGGTCGCTCGCAATTGAAGCGGTAGTAGTAGACGATCATCGCGGGGCCGCTGTAGAAGTCCGGCCGCCCCCGCAGCCGGTCGACGAGGTCCGACGGGTAACTCGACGGAAGCCAGTCGACCTGCCCCGTGAGGTAGAGGTTGAGCGCGGTCGTCTCGTTTTCGATCGCGAGGGCATCGATCGTTCCCAGCTGCACCTCGTCGCGTCCCCAGTACGTCTCGCTGCGCGCCAGCCGGATGCGTTCGTTCACTCGCCAGCTCACCAGCTCGAAGGCCCCGTTGGACACGATCTTCCCCGGCAGGAACCAGTCCTCGTCGCCGCGCTCGACGAGCCACCGCGGCACCGGAAAGGTCGGGTAGAAGGCCGTGATCTCCAGGAAGTAGGCCGTCGGCGCCTCGAGCTCGACCACGAGCGTGTGCGGGTCGCGCGCGTAGACGCCTGCGTCGACTCCAAAGCGCCCGGCCGCCTCGCGCGCCAGCGTCCGCAGACGACGGGCCTCGCGCCGCAGCGCCTCGCCGACGCGCTCCAGGCGCTCGGGTTCGAGGCGGCCCTCGCGGTGGACGAGGGCTCGCTCGAGCACCGGGTCGCTCGCGTTTTCGAGGGCGGCGTTCACATGGTGCTCCGCGAGAAAGCGCCGCCAGGTGGCGGCGTCGATGCCGTCCGGTTGATCCCGGCGCAGCTCCGCCAGCGCGGTGCCGATCGGACCTTCGAGCCGGTCCGCGTGAGCGGCGTAGGTGTTGAAGGCCTTGGCGAATCGCACCATGTGCAGGATGTAGGCGTACTCGCCGCCGACGGCGGGATCGAGCAGACGCCGCCACGCGTAGACGAAGTCGTCGGCGGTCACCGGGCGTCCGTCGGTCCAGACGGCGCTTTCGCGCAACCGAAACACGTAGCTCCGACCGTCCGGGGAGATCGTCCACGACCGCGCCACACCCGGTACGGGCCGCAGCGTTCGCGCGTCGCGGCGGGTCAGGCCCTCGAAGATCGCATCGGCGATGCGGCCCTCCGGCTGGCCCGTCATCCGGCTCGGATCCAGGGTCTGGGGCTCGGTGCCGTTGATGAAGCGGAAGTCGGCAGGCGCTTCGCCGGAGGCGGAGAGCGTCAGCTCGACCGCCGCCAGCGCGGCCGCGAACACGGCGAGCAGTCCCAGCAGCGTCCGGTACATCGCCCCCCCGATGGCGCCGCGCCCAGCGTACCCCGCAGCGCGCCGCGCGCGACCGGCGCTACTCCGCCGGCGGAGGGCGGCCCACCTCGTCTCCGGTCCCCGGCGCGCCGTCGGGCCCGAGGCTGCCCAGCGCGAATTCCGCGCCGTCCGCCAGCGGCGCCCGGTAGCGCCAGGCCCGTCCCCAGGGATCGACCGCATTCGCCTCGCCAAAGACCGGAACCAGACGCCAGCCGAGCTCGTCGAGCGCGAGGGGGTAGCGTCCGGTCACCTGCGCGAAGCGGTCGATTTCGGCGGCCACGGCCTCGCGCTGCGCCTCCGCGCGGCGTCGCGAGGCCGTCGCCTCGAATGCCCGACCGGCGAGCACGCAGAGCACGAGGCCCAGCGCGAGCCCCACCGCCCAAGCGCGTCGCGGCCCCGCCACCCCCCGCAGCAGGATCGCGAGGCCGAGTCCGGCCGCTGCGACGCCGGCGACCGCAGCGCCCAGCAGCGCCAGCACAGCGCCGCCGGCGACGAGGCCGAACGCAAGCGCCGCCCGGAGGTCGGAACGCACGGCCGGCTGCCCGCGGGCCGGAGCGATCGCGCGCGCGGGCCGAGCTGCGACGGGCTCGGCCGGGGCGACGCGGCGCGCGCGGTTCGCCGCCGTGGCGGACTCGACGCGCTCGCGCATCCGCGGGTAGCCGTCGACGCCCGGCTCCAGGTCGTCGGCGTGCAGGCAGTGCACGACGTGACCGGCCGCCAGCGCGACGCCGCGCGGCTCCTGGCTCCGGCAGCGCTCGACCGCCGCGGGGCAGCGCGTGTGGAAGCGACAGCCCGCCGGCGGCTGCCGCGGGCTCGGAACGTCGCCTTCCAGCACGATGCGCTCGGGGCGGCGGCGGGGGTCGGGCACCGGGACCGCCGAGAGCAGCGCGCGCGTGTACGGGTGCGCGGGCGCACGGAACAGGCGCTGCGACGCGGCCGTCTCGACGATCTGCCCCAGGTACATGACCGCGATGCGATCGGCGATGTGGCGGACCACCGCCAGGTCATGGGCGATGAACAGGTAGGCCAGGCCCAGCTCCCGGCGCAGCGCAATCAACAGGCGGATCACCTGGGCCTGGACCGAGACGTCGAGGGCGGAGATCGGCTCGTCGCACACGACGAGCCGAGGGGCCATCGCGATGGCCCGGGCGATTCCGATGCGCTGGCGCTGGCCGCCGGAGAACTCGTGGGGGTAGCGGCGGATCCAGGCGCGAGGAATGCCCACGCGTTCCAGGACCGCGACGACGCGGCGCTCGACCTCGGCCCCGCGGGCGATGCCGTGAACCGCCAGCGACTCGCCCACGATCTCCAGCGCCGTCATGCGGGGATTGAGCGAGCCGAAGGGATCCTGGAACACCATCTGCACGTCGCGGCGCAGCGCGCGCAGCGGCTCCGGAGCCAGCGCCGTCACGTCGACACCGTCGAAGACCACGCGTCCGGCCGTCGGTTCGACGAGGCGCAGGACCGCGCGGCCGACGGTGGTCTTGCCGCAGCCCGACTCCCCGACGAGGCCCAGGGTCTCGCCCCGGCCGATCTCGAAGGACACCCCGTCCACCGCCCGTACGGGTTCTGCGGGCCGCCGCAGCAACCCCTTCGACACCCCGTAGTGTTTGGTCAGTCCCTCGACGCGCAGCAGCGGCTCGCCGCTCACCGCCCGTCCCCTTCCGGATCCGATCCGGCCGCCAGCAGGTCGAGCGACGGGTCGGCCTCCGTGAGCCAGCAGGCCGAGCGATGGGGCCGCGGCGATCCGGCGGCCGCAGCGCCCGCGATCAGCGGCGGCTCCTCGACCCCACAGCGCGCCATCGCGAAGCGGCAGCGCGGGTGGAAGCGGCAGCCGCCCGGCAGGCGCAGGGCATCGGGCACGTTGCCCTCGATGGGGCGGAGGGCTCCCGGCTCTGCGTCCAGCCTCGGGATCGACTGCAGCAGACCCGCGGTGTAGGGATGCCGCGGCCGGTCGAACAGGTCGAGGACCGCCGCATCCTCCACGATCGCGCCGGCGTACATCACCACCACGCGCTGCGCGATCTCCGCCACCACGCCGAGGTCGTGGGTGATCAGCAGGATCGACATGCCCAGCTCGGCCTGGAGCTTGCGCAGCAACTCGAGGATCTGGGCCTGGATCGTGACATCGAGGGCGGTGGTCGGCTCGTCGGCGATGAGCAGCTGCGGGTCGCAGGCGAGCGCCATCGCGATCATCACGCGCTGGCGCATGCCGCCGGACAGCTCGTGCGGGTACTCGTCGACGCGGCGTCCGGGATCGGGGATGCCGACCCGATCCAGCAGGGCCACGGCCGCGGCCCGGGCCTCCTCGGGCGAGCTGCCCCGGTGGACCAGGATGGGCTCGGCGACCTGGTCGCCCACCGTGTACACCGGATTGAGACAGCTCATGGGCTCCTGGAAGATCATGGCGATGTCGTTGCCGCGAATCGCGCGCATGCGCGCCGCGTCCACGCCGAGCAGGTCCTCTCCTTCGAACTCGACGCGGCCCGAGACGATCTCCGCCGGGGGTTCGGGCAGCAGACGCAGGATCGACAGGGCCGTCACCGATTTGCCGCAGCCGGATTCGCCCACCACGGCGAGCGTGCCGCCGCGGCGGACCTCGAAGGAGGCGCCGTCCACCGCGCGGACGCGTCCCGCGTCGGTGCGGAACTGCACCCGCAGGTCGCGCACGCGCAGCAGCGGATCCGGGCCCGTCACACGCGCAGCTTGGGATCGAGGGCGTCGCGCAACGCCTCGCCCACGAGGTTGAAGGCGCTCACCATGAAGAAGATCGCGGCGCCGGGGGCGACGATGAGCCAGAGCTTGCCCTCGAGGCGGCCGCTGTTCAGGATCGCCCCCCAGCTCGGGACCGTGATGTCACCGACGCCGAGGAACGACAGGCTCGACTCGATCAGGATCGCCGAGGCGATCCCGAAGGTCGCCGTCACCAGGACGGGGGCGATCGCGTTCGGGAGGATGTGGCGGAAGATGATGCGCCGGCGGCGCAGACCCAGGGCCCGCGCGGCCTGGGCGTACTCGAGGTTCTTGTGCTTGAGGAACTCGGCCCGGATCAGGCGCGCGACCCCCGTCCAGCCGGTGACGCCGATGATCACCATGACGTGGAAGATCGAGCGCTCCTGGACGAGCGCCGCCAGGGTCAGGATCAGGAAGAAGGTGGGGAAGCAGATCATCACCTCGATCAGGCGCGAGATCGCCGAGTCCACCCAGCCGCCGAAGTAGCCGGCGAGGGCTCCCAGCACGACGCCGATCGTTACGTAGATCGCGACGGCGACGACGCCGATCGTCAGCGAGATGCGCGTCCCGTAGAGCATGCGCGCGAAGACATCTCGTCCCTCCTTGTCGGTCCCGAACCAGTGCTCCGAGCTCGGCGGCCGGACGCTGCGGGCAGGGTCCGTCTCGCGGTAGCTGTACGGACGCAGGGGGAAGATCGCAAAGGGCGCGTCCGCCGCTTCCGCGCCGGGCGCCTCGAAATCGACGATGCGGGCCGAGCCGTGCAGGGGGTTCGCGAAGGGCCCGATCCGCTCCGGGGCCAGTGCGGCGAAGGCCGCGAAGTGGAACAGGGCCAGCGCGCCCAGAACGCGCAGCCGGCCGACGCGCGGCCAGGCGGCCCGGTAGACCACGGCGTAGATCGGCGACAGCACCAGCAGGAGATTGAAGAACACGTCCACCGCGTTCTCGAAGAGGAGCCGGTTGAAGAGCGCCCGGAACAGCGGGAACTCGAGGCCCTCAGCGCCTCGCCAGAGCAGCGGCTGGTCGAGGGAGAGCAGGGGCGCGTAGACCGCGAGCAGCGCCAGCGCGCCGATGCACCAGAGACCGAAGACCGCGGGGCGGTTCCTGCGGAACTGCGACCACACGACCGCTCCGTATCCAGCGGCCTCCGTCATTCGTAGCGGATCCTCGGATCGACCAGCGCGTAGCTCAGATCCGTCAGCAGCAGGCCGAACAGCACGAGCAGCGTCGAGAAGAGCTGGATCGCCATGATCGCGTTGTAGTCGCGCTGGTAGATCGACTCGACGACCCAGAGCCCCATGCCGGGAATCCCGAAGATGTACTCGATGATCACGGACCCGCCCAGAATCGCCGGAAGCAGCCCGCCCAGGAGCGTCAGGATGGGGAGCAGGCCGTTGCGCACCGCGTGCTTCCCGATCACGCGCCACTCGGAAAGCCCCTTGGCCCGGGCCGTGCGCACGTAGTCGGAGCGGATCACGTCCAGGAGGCCCGTCCGCATGTAGCGCGACAGGGCCGCCAGTGAGCCGTAGGTCAGGCACAGGACCGGGAGCGCCAGGTGCCAGGCGACGTCGCGGATCTGCTGGAGGCTGGTCATGGCCATGGCGTCGCGCGAGCGCCAGCCGCCCGTGGGAAAGACGCGCAGCGACTCGTAGTCCGAGCCGGACGAGAAGAAGTAGAGCAGCAGCGTCGCCGCGAAGAAGGACGGCAACGAGTACAGCATGAAGAGCGAGACCGTCAGGCTACGGTCCGAGCGCGTGTCCTTGAAGACGGCGGAGTAGATGCCCAGCGGGATCGAGATCAGGTACGCCAGCAGCAGCGACGTGACGGAGAGCGAGAGCGAGTAGCGGACCTTGTGGAGCAGGGTCGTGACCACGGGCTCGCGGCTCACCAGGGAGACGCCGAAATCGAGGCGCAGCAGGTTCCGCCAGTAGGCCGCGAAGCGCGTCTCCAGGGTGAGGATGCGGAGCACGTCGAACCGGTCGTACTCCCAGTCGGCCCGGCGCTCCTCGTACCACGCCGTCCAGGCCGCGACGACCTCGCGCTTGCGCTCCTCCGGGTCCTCGAGGCTGTAGCGCAGCTCGCGAACGCGGGCGTTCTCGAGGTCGATGGCGCGATTCCGGGCCTTCAGGGCGGGCGAGGGGTCGGGATCGAAGGGGTCCACGAGCGGCCGCCGCGCATTCAGGCGCAGGAAGTAGGCCGCCACGTCGCGAACGCGCTGCGCGCCGGCGGCGTCGGCCTCGCGCACGACCTCGACCAGATGGGGAACCGCGTAGTAGCCGAAGTTCTCGAGCTGCTCCTGGGCCCGGATCCGGTCGGCGGCCGACGCGGGGACGACGCCCGCGGCGGTCCGCACGGCGTCTCCGACCTCCCCGGCGTCGAGGGCGAAGCGCGTGTTGAACAGGACCGGCTTGTCGAGGTGGAACTGCTCTCGGAAGATCCGGTAGGACTCCTGGGTGCGCTCGCCCCGGATGTCCGCGGCGAGGTCCGTGCCCTGCTGCGCCGCGCCGGGTCGGCCCGGCGCGAGGTTGAGCACCAGGAACAGCACCAGGGAGATTCCGACAAAGGTCGGAATCATGATCAGCAGCCGACGGATGACGTAGGCTCGCACCCCTGCCCTCTTCCCGCGCGCCTTCCGAGCCTCTGGCTTCGCGCCTTACGAATGAGGGGGGACGTTGCGTGCGGCCTGGCGACCTCGCCGCAAGGGCCCGCGCCGCGCCACAGTGTGTCACAGCTGAAAGAGCGCTGCCGGCTCCGGATCCCGGATGCTCCGGACTTCACCCCCGGGGATTCGTAGCCGCGCGGGTCCGGCCTCCCGCAGGAAGAGCGCAGAGCGCCTCCCGTTTCCCGCCAGAGACCCTTGCCACATCGGGGCATTCGTCACCACTGACTGCTGACGGCAGGAAACGGACGCCGTGACCTCGACGGAGCCGTCGCTCCTCGAAATCGGCGTCGGGACGGATTCGCCGCGGGGCGTTGACACCGCGCGACGACGGAGTGACGGGATTCTCCATGCGAAAACTGCGCACCTTCGGCGTCCTTCTCACGCTCGCAGTCGGGATCGGAATCGCGGGGCCGGACCCGGCCGAAGCCGCGACGATCACGTACCTCAACCGCGCCTCCTGGGAGGCCGCGATCCCCGGGAGCCCCGACTTCGTCGAGACATTCCATGGCGTCACCAGTGACGAGTATTTCCAGAGCTCGCCCCGTAATTTCGGGCCGTTCTCGATGGTCCAGATGGGATCGCAGACCGGAACCGCCTGCTGCAACCTGATCGACGCCGACACCCCGCTCTTGCCCGGTTTTGGCGTCGATTCGACGAGCTACGCCCTGCTCCGGGTGCAAGGCAGTGGTCCGACGCCGACAAGTGTCGAGATCGAGTTCGACGCGCCGGTCGGAGCCTGGGGCGTGGACCTCGGGGGCTACGGTGGCACGGAGGGCGTGGTCGTCGAGCTCAGGAGCGGGGGCACGCCGATTCTGCTCGTGCTGCCATTGGGGTCCCCGTTCTTCGGGTTCGTGAGCGGCGGGTCGGTCTCCTCGCTGTCCTTCATGGCGCAGAACCCCGACCTCAACCTCATGACAGGGGTCAACTTCGGCATGGACAACATGACCGGCTTCGCCCGAGTGGTCCCCGAGCCCGCGACCGCCTTCCTCTTCGCGGCGGGCCTCGCGGCGCTGGCGGCGACACCGAGGCGGCGCGCGCCGTAACGCACAGTCGTCCGATCGAGGACCGGCAGCGCGTTCGCGTCGCCGCGCGCGTCCCGGCCGGTCCGACCCGGGCAGCGGTCAGGATCCCGCGTCGATCCACCACGGCAGCGTGTTGGCCATCGGGCGCAGCTTGGCGAAGCGAACCCCCTTCACCTCCTTCGACCAGCA
>JAOTUO010000355.1 GCA_029863845.1 Myxococcales bacterium | reverse complement strand
GCCCGCGGCTGAGTGCGTCGTAGCGGCAGATGATCACGTGGTCGTTCACGTCGGCGTCGATCCGGGTGGGAGCGCGACCGTGAAGCTGCGCCTCGAGCCAGGGGGCGTAGAAGAACCGGATGAAGGCGAAGGGGAGGACGATCAGCAGCAGCACGATCCCCGAGAGCAGTACCGTGATGCTGAAGAGGCGACCCAGGTCGGTGTGGAAGGTGATGTCGCCGAAGCCGAGCGTGCTCATCACGGTGAGCGTCCAGTACAGGCCGGTGAACCATGTGTGGTGCTGGCCCTCGTGCAGCATCATCACGTGGAACAGCACGGAGTAGACCAGGACGGTTCCCGCCAGGAACGCCAGGTATTTGAGCAGCGCCTTCAGGTTGCGCCGCGCCTCCTGCTGGTTGAGGAGGTACGCGATCTGCGGTGTGAGAAACTTCATGGGCGCGCTTTCCCGGCCCGCGGAAGGTAGCAAGGGGCTCCGGATCAGCCTTGCGGCGAGACGCGGACGAGCTTCTGGGCGCGCAGGGCGTCCGCCAGCGCCTCGAGCCACGCGCCGAGGTACTTGCCCGCGATGGACACCACGGTCACGAACGACACCAGTGCGAAATCGAAGTTGGCGAAGAAGTCGATCCGGAGACCGATCGAGGCGAAGCAGAGCGGGACGAAGATCGCGTGGACCATCTCCGGGCGGTGACGATCTCGCGCCCGGGCGAATCGGTCGAGGCTACGATCGCCGCGCTTCGGGGGCGGGTGGGCCGGGAAGGGCGGAGAATGCGGAGTCGCGGCGGCGCGTCACCAGCACCATCAGGGCCGGCGCCAGCAGGATGTCGGCCAGGAACGCGACCACGGTGCCGGTGCACGCGAGTGCGCCGAGCCAGAACTGGTTGCGCATGTAGGATGCCAGGAACACGGCGAAGCCGCACGCGAGCACCACCGACGTGAACAGCAGAGCCGAGCCCGTCGTGGCCAGGGTCTCGCGCACGGCCCGCTGCGGGTCGCCGCTGTCCTCGTAGTAGCGGCCGAACTTGTGCATGAAGTGGATGGTGTCGTCCACGGCGAGGCCGATGATGATGCCTCCGAACAGCAGCGTACCCGCGTCCAGCGGGATGTTCGTCCAGCCCATCAGCGCCAGGACGAGGTAGATGGGGATCAGGTTCGGGATCATCGCCACCAGTCCCCGGGTCAGGCTCCCGATCAGCAGGATCAGCATCGGCGTGATCACGAGCAGCGCGAACGCGTAGGAACGCGCCATGCTGTGGATGACGCCCTCGAAGACCCGCGTGAACAGCACCGCGCCGCCGGTCAGCTCGAACCCGATCTCCGTTCCCAGCAGCTGGCGAAAGCTGTGCTGGACCTCCTCGAGGAACGGGGCATACACCATCGCGTCCACCCACGGCGTGCGCACCGTCATCCGGGCCGTCCGGAACCGGGAGTCCGTCACGTCCTCGAGGTCGTCCGAGCCGCTGTTCTCGAAGAGCAGGAGCTCCTGCGCGATGAGCTCGCGCGCCTCGGGCAGCGCGTAGAACTCGGGGCGGTTCTCGTTCAGCGCCCGGTGGATCTCCTTCACGACGTCCACGATCGAGGTGGCCTTGCCGATGCGATGCCCGTCCACCTCGAGGGTCTCGACGTGGCGCATGGCGCGCTCGATCCGCCGCAGGGTCTCGGGCTCGTAGAGTCCGTTCTCGCGTCCGGTGTCGACGAGCACCTCGAGCGAGGAGGCCCCTTTGAACTCCGTGTTCACGAGTTCGAGAGCGAGCTTGAGCGGATCGCGGTCCGGGAACCAGCGGATGGCGTCGTGCGAGAAGCGCACCTGGAGGAGTCCCGGGAGCGCCACCAGGAGCAGGACTCCGGTGACGACCACGACGCGCACGGGGTGGCGGGTGGAGAGGTCTCCCGCGCGGGTCAGCAGTCGATCGAAGGCGTCTCGGACCGTCGCGGCCCCGGGTCCGGTCGCGGCCTTCCCGCGCGACACGGCGAGCAGCGCGGGCAGCAGCGCCAGGCTGTAGACCATGGCCAGCATCACGCCGGCCGGCGCCAGGAGCCCGAGCTGCGCGATCGGTGCCAGGTCCGCGAGGGCGAAGCTCAGAAGTCCGCAAGCGGTCGTCAGGCTGGTCATCACCACCGCGAGGCCGGAGTGCCCCAGCGAGTCGACGATCGCCTCGTCGCGGGGGCTGCCGGCAGCCCGCCGGCGATAGAAGATCGCGAGGATGTGCACCGAGTCGCACAGGCCCACGACCATCAGGAAGCCGGGGAGCATGTTGAGCGTGAGGGAGAATGGGATGTCGAGCCAGACCATGAACCCCATGGTGGAGACCATGGCGCTCACCACGACGACCAGCGGCAGGAGCACCCCCGAGGCGTGGCGAAAGATCGCGTAGAGGATGAGGATCTCCACCAGGATCGAGAGCGAGATGAAGACCGTGACGTCGCGCTGCATCACCTGGATCAGCCGATGGTCGAAGCTGGGACCGCCGACGACGTGGATCTCGAGCCCCCGGACTTCGTGGCGCGCCAGGACCTCGTAGAGGCGATCGACCAGCGCGTAGCCTTCCACGTCGGTCAGGAAGCGGGGCCCGCGGTCGGCCTCGACACCTTCGGCCTCTTCGAAGCCCCCCAGCGCGTCCCCGTCGGGCCCCAGGGTCGAGTAGGTGAACGGCTTCAGCGCCACGACCGTGTAGCGGGCGTCTTCGGTGATCAGGTTGTCGATGTACAGGGGATTCGAGAAAACGCGCGCCCGCAGCGCCTCGACGTCGGCGGCGTCCTCGGGCCAGTCCTCCATCAGCTCCTCGACGACCAGCCGGTCGCCCTCGCCGCGCGTGTTCCGCGCGTTGATCAGGCTCGTGACCTCCTCTACGTAGGGGACCCCGGCCTCGATCTCCCGGTGGAGCGCACGCAGGCGCTGGAGGAAGTCCAGGTCGAAGACCTCGGGCGGGTGCAGCACCACCATGACGCGGTCTTCGCGGTCGAACTGGTTCTTGAAGCGGTCGTAGCGGATGCGCGCGGGGTCGTCGCTGTGGAGGAAGGCCTCGTCGGAGTTGTCGACCCGGATCTCGGGGAGCCGCGAGCTCAGGACGCCGGTAAGGGCGAGGCAGGCTGCGATCACCCACCAGCGCCGGCGGACCACCAGCCGGCCCCAGCCGGTGAAGCCCGCCTCGATACGGCTGCGGAGCGACCTCGCCGAGGATTCCGGCACGCCCGGTCAACGTAGCCGCCGCCTCGGCGGACGCCCAGTAACGCCTAGTTGCCGAACACGCGCCGGAGCAGGTCGTTCACGCGAGCCGCGGGATCGGTGCGGATCTGACGCTCCTGGTCCGCCAGGACGGTGAAGAGACCGTCCAGCGTCTTGTCGGTCACGTAGCCCCCGATCTCCGGCGGAGGCTTCGAGCTGCCGATGAAGGGGATCGCCCGGTAGCGATCCGCCAGCTGGTCGTAGGAGCCAACCAGCCCGACCTCCTGCATCTTCTCGTCGACGATCGGCTCGAACCTCTCGGTGAGCGAGGCGGACGTCACCCGGCGGAAGTAGTCGGTGGCGGCCGTATCGCCCCCGTCGAGAATGCCCCGTGCGTCCGCGATGCTCATCTGGCCGATGGCGTCCCCGAACACCTCGCCGGCCTCGCCCGCCGCCAGCTCCGCAGCGCGGTTCATGGTGACCTCGAGCGCGTCCACCTTCGAGCCGAGTCCCACCGTGCGCAGCGCCGACACCATCGGATCCAGCGACTCGGGCAGCGCGATGCGAATCAGGGCGTTGCCGAGGAATCCATCCGACGCCGAGGTGATCCCGACCGCGTTCTCGGTGCCGACCCGTAGCGCGTCCTTGAGCCCGGCGACGATC
>JAOTUO010000354.1 GCA_029863845.1 Myxococcales bacterium | reverse complement strand
GCTCGTCGCTCAGACCCGATCTTGGGTCAGGCTCCTAGCCCAGCCGGGCCTCGCACTCGCGGATCGCTCGCGCTCCGGCCTTCGCTCGCCTTCGGCTCGCTGCGCGTCGGCCCGCAAGGCCGAAGGCCGCGCGAGTCGAAAAGATCGGCCTCCTAGCCGCGCTCGGCCAGGGTGCGGAGGCGGCGGAAGGGGTAGATGCCGGTGCTGTGCCCGTCGCTCCAGTCGATCTGGATCGCGTAGCGGCCGACGCGCTCGATTCGGAGCGGGTGGACGTCATCGGGCACCGACGCCGGATCGAGGCGACCCTCGCCGGTCCACTCGTCGACGCAGGTTGCGCAGCCGCACGCGAGACGCAGGTCCCGGACGTCGTAGAGGCTCTCGACCCCGTCGGACCAGTCGATCGCCAGCTCCCGCGCGCTCTTCTGGCGCAGCGCGATCGGCGTGGCGGCGGCCGGGTTCGCGGTCACGGTCCGACAGCGTATCCCAGAACGGACCGGCGTCGGACGCATCTCGCCGCCGACGGTGGGGTGCTAGGCTGGCGGCCGCAATGACGATGAATGAGAACGCAATCGCAATTCTTGGCGGCACCGGCGACCAGGGTCTCGGTCTCGCGCTCCGCTTTGCCCGGGCGGGCCGGTCCGTCGTGATCGGCTCGCGCAAGCTCGATCGGGCCGTCGCGGCCGTGAAGAAGGTCGTCTCGGCGGTCCCCGGGGCGGACGTCACGGGTTTCGAGAATGCGGAGGCCACGATGCGCGCGCCGCTGGTGATCCTGTCGGTGCCCTTCGAGCACACGATCGCGACCGTCAAGGGGATCCGCGCGTCGCTCGCGCCGGAGCAGATCGTGGTGTCGATGGGCGTTCCGCTCGCGACCGCCATCGGAGACCGCGCCGCCCGGACGCTCGGCGTCTGGCAGGGCTCATGCGCCGAGCTCGTCGCCGCCCTCGTGCCGCCGGGGGTCGCGGTCGTGTCGGCCTTCCAGAACGTGTCGGCCCACCGGCTCCAAGCCCTGGACGATCCGGTCGAGTGCGACGTCCTGGTCTCGGGAGAGCGCGAGCCTCGCCAGCGGGTGATGGCGCTGTGCGAACTCGTCCCCGGGTTGCGGGGCGTCGACGGCGGGCCCCTCGAGAACGCGAGGATCGTGGAATCGCTGACGGCACTCCTGATCGGGCTGACCGTCCGCTACCAGGTGCCGGAGGGCTTCGGCATCCGATTCACGGGCCTGCCCGCGTCCTGAGCGAGGCCCGGGGCGCCCCCCCGTGCTCGCCACTTCCTCGAAACGCTAGGGAAAGCGAGGTCTTGGCAGAGCGCCCGGGCGGCAGCTTCGCAGCCGCCCCCACCGCCCTCACGGCCCGCCCAAAAAAAAGCTATTGAGGTCAATGGGTTGTATGAGTCCTCGGGATGGACCCCCAGATTTTGTGGCTTCCCCCTTGACTCGATTTTCGGCGAGGAGTAATAGGTCGATCGGGGATGAGACAAAGCTTTTCGGTGGCCTGGGGGGGTTCGATAACAGGCGGCCACCGGAAGGAAGCGAGCCTGACGAGGGATGGAGGACCCAAATCAGGTTCGGGGGCCCCGGGTTCCGGGGCCTCTCTCATCTCCGGTGAGGTGACGCCTCGGCCGCGAGGATGCCTCCACCCTCAGGGGGCTCCTGCGACAGCTTACCGAATCCGGCGTGCCGCCCGTCGTAGCGGCGTGCGCCGCGGGCTGTCGCTCGCAGACCGCGCGCCGCCGCGGGGCGCTGGGAACAGCGAATGGGACATTCCAGGACAGCGGGGGAGAAAGAGTGAACGGGCCGGGGCCGACGGATGGACAGGTAACGGAAGGGGTGGCGAACGAGCGGACGGCGGAGAGCGGGGAGGGGCACAGGCATCTGCGACCCGTCGGCAAGCCCAGGCGGCGCCGGGCGGAGAAGCTCGGTCTTTCGATATCCCGTCACTTCACGCGCGCCGGTGAGGATCCCTTCGACGCCGTCGAGTGGGAACGGCGCACCGCCAAGATCGCCAACGAGAAGGGCGAGACGGTCTTCGAGCAGACGGACGTCGAGGTGCCCGCGAGCTGGTCGCAGCTGGCCACCAACGTCGTCGTCTCCAAGTACTTCCGCGGCCACATCGGGACCCCCGAACGCGAGAACAGCGTCAAGCAGCTGATCGGCCGCGTCGTGGGCCGGCTCCGCGAGTGGGGCGAGCGGTCGGGCTGCTTCCGTACGCCGGCGGACGCCCAGACCTTCTCGGACGAGCTGACGCACGTCCTGGTTTCGCAGCGCATGGCGTTCAACAGCCCGGTCTGGTTCAACCTCGGCGTCAAGGACACGCCCCAGCAGGCGAGCGCGTGCTTCATCAACTCGGTCGACGACACCATGGAATCGATCATGGACCTCGCCAAGACCGAAGCCATGCTCTTCAAGGGTGGCTCGGGCACGGGGTCCAACCTCTCCCGGATCCGGTCGTCGCGGGAGAATCTGGCCGGTGGCGGCACGGCGTCGGGCCCCGTCTCCTTCATGCGCGGCTTCGACGCGTTCGCGGGCGTCGTGAAGTCGGGGGGAAAGACGCGCCGCGCGGCCAAGATGGTGATCCTCAACGTCGATCATCCCGACATCCTGGAGTTCATCCATTGCAAGGCCAATGAGGAGAAGAAGGCCTGGGCGCTGATCGACGCGGGCTACGGCGGCGGCTTCAACGTATCGGGCGGTGCCTACGACTCGGTCTTCTACCAGAATGCCAATCACTCGGTCCGGGTCACCGATGCCTTCATGCACTCCGCAATCGCCGATGGGAAGTGGGAGACGCGGTGCGTGAAGACCGGCGAGCCGGACGAGAGCTACGGCGCGCGCGAGATCCTGCGCGCGATGGCCGATGCGGCCCACGTCTGCGGCGATCCCGGCGTCCAGTACGACACCACCATCAACCGCTGGAACCCGGTCAAGGCCTCGGGGCGCATCAACTCGAGCAACCCCTGCTCGGAGTACATGTTCCTCGACGACACGGCCTGCAACCTGGCGAGCCTGAACCTGATGACCTACCTCGACGCCGACGGAGGCTTCGACGTCGAGGCCTTCCGCCAAGTGGTGTCGTTGACGATTCTGGCGCAGGAAATCATCGTCGACGACGCCGACTACCCGACGTCGACGATCGGCCGCAACAGCCAGCTGTTCCGGCCGCTGGGCCTCGGCTACGCGAACCTCGGGGCGCTGCTGATGGCCTTCGGCGTGCCCTACGACAGCGCCGAGGGACGGAATCTGGCGGCCGCATTGACGGCGCTGATGTGCGGGCAGGCGTACCGGATGAGCGCGGAGATCGCCCGGGCGATGGGACCGTTCCCGCGCTACCGCATCAATCGCCGCCCCTTCCTCGAAGTGATCGGCATGCACAAGGCCGCCGCGGAAAGGATTCCGGGGGACGGTGTGCCCGAAGACCTGCTCCGAGCGGCCCGCGAGAGCTGGTCGTCGGCGCTCGAGGCCGGGCGGAAGTGGGGCTTCAAGAACGCGCAGGTCACGGTCCTGGCCCCGACGGGAACGATCGCCTTCATGATGGACTGCGACACGACCGGTGTGGAGCCGGACATCGCGCTCGTCAAGTACAAGAAGCTCGTGGGGGGAGGCTATCTCAAGATCGTCAACAACACCGTCCCGATGGCGCTGGGCCGGCTCGGCTACTCGCCGGAGCAGGTCGAGGCGATCGTGGCGCACATCGACGAGCGGGAGACGATCGAGGGCGCCCCGGGGCTGGATGCCGAGCACCTGCCGGTCTTCGACTGCGCGTTCCGGGCCGAGAACGGCACGCGTAGCATCGACTGGATGGGGCACGTGCGCATGATGGGGGCGGTGCAGCCCTTCCTTTCC
>JAOTUO010000055.1 GCA_029863845.1 Myxococcales bacterium | reverse complement strand
CTCTTCTCCCCGCGAGGCATTGGGGTGCGACGGATTTCGGCGAACCCCTCGGTTTTCAATCAATTTCAGGAGGACGAAATATGCTGAAGCGAACCCTGGTGCTGGGGCTGGCCGCCGTCGGCTGTGCCGCGGGCACCGCGAATCTCTCGGAGGTCGAGCAGCAGCTCCGGGTCAAGGAGAAGGAAGTCACGTCTTTGGAGAACACGCTCCGGGACCGCGAAAAGGCACTGGAGAAGCAGCAGGGCCAGATCGCGAGGCTCTCGGGCGACCTCGATCGGGCGAAGATGCCGGCGGTCTCGGCCCAGCCCCCGCGCTCCGCCTCCGACCTGC
The DNA here is from genome assembly GCA_029863845.1 of Myxococcales bacterium. Classification (GTDB taxonomy): domain Bacteria; phylum Myxococcota_A; class UBA9160; order UBA9160; family SMWR01; genus JACZXC01. The sequence goes on along the minus strand of JAOTUO010000055.1, from coordinate 16,352 downwards.
TGCCGGCCTCGGCGCGTATGGGCGAGTGCTACGCGAAGACCTACGTGCCGGAGAGCTACCGGAGTGAGAGCGTGCGCGTGCTGAAGAACTCGGCCTCGGAACGGATCGAGATCATCCCCGCCCGCTACGAGACCGTTTCGGAGCGCGTGCTGGTCCGCGAGGCCTACACCAAGGTCGATGCGATCCCGGCGACATACGAGTGGGCCGAGGAGAAGGTCCTCGTCAAGCCGGCCCACAGCGTCTGGAAGAAGGGCCGCGGCCCTGAGGAAAAGGTCGACGACGCCACCGGCGAGATCATGTGCCTCGTGGAGGTGCCGGCGGAGTACGAGACGGTCCGCAAGCGGGTGCTCAAAACGGCCGCAACGACCCGGGAGGTCACGGTTCCGGCCGAGTACAAGACCATCCAGGTGCGAAAGGTGGCCGAGCCGGCGCGCTCGAAGCGCATCGCGATTCCGGAGGAGTACGCGACGATCAACCGGAGCGTGAAGGCGGCGGACAGTCGCATGGAGTGGCGTCCGATCCTGTGCGAGACCAACGCCACCCCGCAGCTGGTCCGGTCGCTGCAGCAGTCGTTGCAGGCCGCCGGCCACAACCCGGGTCCCATCGACGGGACAATCGGTCCGCGGACGCTCGGGGCGGTGAAGTCGTTCCAGCGGGCGAAGGGCCTGCCCGCGGGCGGGGTCACCATCGCCACGCTCGACGCCCTCGGAGTCCAGGTCGGGCGTTAGCTCGCCGATCGGGGGCCCTGCCCTTCCCGCGCGGAAGGCGGGGCCCCTTCCTCCGAACGGCAGCAAGATCTACCCCGCGCCTGGGTCGACGCTACCGGCCGGGCTACCAGCGGTGCGCGAACTCCTCGGCCCAGCCGACCTGATCGCGGATCGCCACCTCCCGGCCCTCGAAGCGCACGGCGCCGCTCCACAGCCCGAAGGCACAGGTGCCGCCGGTGGCGAGCAGCCCGAGGTTCAGCCCGGTGGTGTGGGCGAAGAACGGCGTGAGCGTGAGGTCGATGGCGTCGCTCACGACCGAGCGGATCCGCCACGGCCGCATCCAGTCGGCGGGGTCGTAGCGCCATTCGAGGTCCTCCATGACCTTGTGCAGGCGCCCCGCGTGGCAGATTCCGTTCTCGTTGACGCCGGTCCCGGTGGTCCAGCGGTCGCCCAGGTTGACGCCGACGAGCTCGCCCCCCTGCTCGCCGGTGCACACCGCCCAGTTCCAGCAGGAGCGGTAGGGCCAGACCCCGCGCCCGAAGTCCTGCACGGCGTGGCAGTCGTCGGGTCGCATTTCGTAGCGCCGGCCGGCGATCACGACCTCACCCTCGCAGCGCAGCGTGTTGTGCTTGGAGTTCAGCTGGAAGCGGCGGCGCGTCCACGGCACCACGATGTTCAGGCTCTCGTGCTCCGGGGGCTTCCGGACCGTGAATGCGGCAGCGACCTCCTCACCCGCGCCGCCGCGCCCGCGGAACTCGACGGCGAGGTCGCCGCCCTCGTTCACGAGCGCGTAGTCGGTCTTCGCGCTCCGCCACCGCAGCGTCCGCTCCACCTCCTCGGGCATGGCGATGTAGCCGCCGCGCCGCGGATCCATCCCGGCGACCCGCTCGCCCGTCTCGAAGTCGATGAAGAAGAAGGAGCAGAAGGAGGCGTAGTCGAGGTCGGCCACCGTCACCGAGAAGACGAAGCGGCGTCCGATCCAGCTCCAGAAGTTCCAGCGCTTCTTGCGCAGTCGGTGCCCGCTCAGATTGGCCGTGACCCGGGGAAAGCGCGACCAGCCCACCGCGTCCGGGTTCAGAAGCCCCCGCTCGTCGCAGAGCCGCGTGGCAGCCGTCCGCTCGCGCTCCTGGTAGGCGCGCTCGTACCCGCCACGGGCCCGCTTCGCGGCGAGGATCGGCAGGTGGCGGGGGAGCGCGCTCATCCCGGGCTTCGCCGCGCCGTCAGCGCGCACGCGCCGGGCTCCGCGGGAGCTGGCGCCTGCGGGCGCGCTCGTCGAAGACGGCCCGGACCTCCGCGGCGAATTCCGGCTCCAGGTAGGGCGCGAAGGTGAGGAAGCTCTGGAGCGCTCCTTCCACCACGTCGCGCTGGTCGATCTCCAGCTTCGCGCGGGAGGTCGTCAGGAAGCGGATCCAGCTGGACCAGAGAATGAACTTGTTCGTTCCGATGCGGTCGAGGTCATCGGGAGGATCGGGGCGCCGCATCTGCCCCTGCCGGATCAGCCGCTCGAACAGGACGTGGAACTGGCCCCGCAGCCAGCGCTGGAGCTCTCGGAACGCCTCGGCCAGGATCGGGTCCCGGGCGAGCAGCTCGTTCAAATCGCGAAAGACGAATCGGAAGTGCCAGAGCGTCTCGATTCCAGCGAGGTGATAACGCCCCACATTCTCGGCGGTGATCTCGCGATCCGCCGAGACGGGGATCGCCGCATGCACGGCCTCGGAGACCTGCGGGAAGATGGCCCGGATGATCTCCTCCTTGTTGCCGAAGTGGTAGTAGAGGTTCCCCGGGCTGATCGCGAGGTGGGCCGCGATGTGGTTGGTCGTGACGCTGCCCGCGCCCCGCTCGTTGAAGAGCTCCAGGCTCTCCTCGATGATCCGCTCGCGGTTTCCCACCCCGGCCTGGCTCCCGCTCGAAAAACTGCTTGACCCCGAAAGACCACTAGAGTATAGACTCTAGTGAATTAGAGTAAATACTCTCCGGCGATGAAATCGGCTGATCCCTGGAAGGAGGCCGCTGTGGCAAGTGCGAATCGGGGCATCTCGGGAAGCAGCTCGGGAACGGACGGCGCCTGGGCCAACCGCTACCGCGACCGCTGGAGCTGGGACAAGGTCACCTACGGCAGCCACTCGGTCGATTGCTATCCGGGCGGCTGCCTGTGGCGGGTCTTCTCGAAGGACGGAAAGGTCGTCCGCGAAGAGCAGGCGGGCATCGCGACGCCGGTCGAGGCCGGGATTCCCGACATGAACCCGATGGGCTGCCAGAAGGGAGCCTGCTGGAGCCACTGCCTCTACTCGCAAGACCGCGTCACGCAGCCGCTCAAGCGCGTGGGGGAGCGGGGCGAGGGGAAGTTCGAGCCGGTCTCCTGGGACGACGCCCTGACCGACATTGCCGACGCGATCCTGGACGCAATCGAGGAGCAGGGACCGGAGGCGGTCCTCACGCTGCTGACGCCCGAGGTCGGGGCAATGCCCGCACGCCTGCTCGCCACGTCTCTCGGCCTGCCCACCACCGACGGCAACGCGGAGTTCCAGGACTTCAGCCCCGGCTGGCACCTCACCTGGGGGCTCTTCAACCCCACCGCCTCGATGGACGACTGGTTCCTGGCGGAGCTCACGCTCATCTGGCACGCCAACCCCGTCTACACCAACATCCAGTGGTATCACTACCTCGCCGAAGCGCGGTACAACGGCGGCGAGGTGGTGACGGTCGCGCCGGACTACAGCCCCTCGGCGATCCACGCGGATTACCACGTCCCCGTCCGCATCGGCACCGACGCCGCACTCGCACTCGCGATGTGCAAGGTGATCATCGACGCGGAGCTCTACCAGAAGCAATTCGTCCAGGAACAGACGGACCTGCCCCTGCTGGTGCGGCGGGACGACGGGCGCTTCCTCCGAGAATGCGACGTCAGCGAGGGGGGTCGGGACGACCAGTTCTTCTGGTGGGACGCGCTGTCCGGATCGCTCACGGCGGCGCCGCGGAACACGTTGGCAACGATGGGCGTCGATCCGGCGCTCGACGGGATCTACACGGCGACCCTCAAGGACGGGAAGACCGTCGAGGTGGAGCCGGTCTTCGCGCGGCTCCGGCGGCGCCTGGAGGACTACACGCCGGAGCGCGCGGCGGAGATCTGCCGCATCAACCCCGAGAACATCCGGACGCTCGCGCGCAAGGTGGCGACGCGCAAGACCAAGATCTTCATCGGCTGGAACTCCGGCAAGTACTACCACGGCGACCTGATGGAGCGGGCCATGGCGCTGCTCCTGGGCCTGACCGGGAACTGGGGCAAGAAGGGGACGGGAACCCGCTCCTGGGCCGTCATGGGAATGGACGGCACCAGCTTCATGCACCGCAAGCAGGGCCCCGGACAGGCCGAGGCCCAGAAGCTCATCTCCGGAATGATCGCCATGCGGCAGCTGGTGTCCGCGGGCGACCCCACCATGACGCCCGAGATGATCCAGAATCGGGTGGCGGAGCAGGCCGTCGAGCTGGGCGGGCTCGGAAACACCTTCCCGCCCGCCTTCCTCTGGTACCACCAATTCGGCTACAAGGAGCGCTGGGACGACCCCGAGAACAACGATCCCTCCATGAAGCGGAGCTTCTCCGAGTACCTCGAGGAGGCCGTGGAGAAGGGCTGGTGGGATCCCAGCTACTCCAAGCGCTACGAGCAGGTCACCCCTCAGGTGCTCTTCGAGTCCGGCGGGAACCTCCTGCGGCGCCAGCGCGGCGGCCAGAAGCTCCTGCTCGAGCATCTCTGGCCGAAGCTCAAGATGATCGTCTCGTGCGACTACCGCATCACCACGACCGGCCTCTACTCCGACTACATCCTGCCTGCGGCGCAGCACTACGAGAAGCTGGGCAGCAGCATGCCTTCCGTCCACCACCTGAACTACGTGCTCTGCGACCGGGCGACGGAGCCGGCGGGCGACTCCCTTCCGGACATCGAGATCGGGTTGCGGCTGGTGGAGAAGTTCGAGGAGCGGGCCCGGAAGCGCGGACTCAAGGAGTTCACGGACAGCAAGGGGAACGTCCGGAACCTGGAGAACCTCACCGCGCGCCTGACCTTCGATGGCGCGCTCCGCGACGAGGAGAAGCGCTTCGACGAGAGCGTCCGCGACAACGCCGTCTACGGCATCCTGCCGAAGGGGACGACCCTCGAGACGCTGCGCGAGAAGGGGCAGGTCCGCTTCACGAACTGGGGGATGGCCGGCCACGGCATCTCGCAGGCCTCGACCCTGCGACCCGACGAGGTGCACAACCCGCTGCGCTGGCACACCGAAGACAAGATCCCCTACGACACGCTCGTACGACGGGCGCAGTACTACATCGATCACGAATGGTTCCTGGAGGCCGGCGAGGAGCTGCCGATGCACAAGGAGCCGCCGAACCACGGCGGGGCGAAGCGGCGCTTCCAGATGACCAGCGGTCACAACCGCTGGAGCATCCACTCGATGAACATGACGAACAACATCATCCTCAACACCCACCGGGGCGAGCCCTTCGTCTTCGTCAACGACGCGGATGCCACGGAGCTCGGCATCGAGAACGGAGAGCAGGTGCGGCTCGTGAACAACGACGGAGACTGCCTGATCGCCGCGAAGATCAGCCCCTCGTGCCGGCCCGGCCAGGTCATCCTCTACAACGGCTTCGAGCCCTACATGCACGAAAACTGGTACAGCCAGGCCGACCTCGAGGCGGGCCACGTGAAGCATCTGGGGATGGTGGGCAACTACGGACACCTGAAGTACCGCGTGTTCTCGTGGCAGCCGATTCCGGCGGACCGCGCCGTGCGGGTGGACATCGAGAGAGTCCGCTGAAGCGGGAGAGGAGCGACATGGCGATGAACCCCGGGTCCAGGCGACAGCTCGCCTGGGTCTTCGATCTCAACAAGTGCATCGGGTGCCAGACCTGCTCGGTGGCCTGCAAGGTGCTCTGGAACGACAAGGAGGAAGGCGCCGACCACCAGTGGTGGATGACGGTCAATACCCAGCCCGGCCGCGGGACGCCCCGCGACTGGGAGACGATGGGCGGGGGCTATCCCGGGAACGACGGCATTCAGCTCGGCAAGCTGCCCACCCCGGAGGAGTTCGGCGGGGGCTGGGACTTCAACTACGACGAGGTCCTGCGCGGAGGCCACGGCCGCAGCGTGCACCTCGAGAAGACATCCGGCAGCAAGAGCTGGGGCATGAACTGGGACGAGGACGAGGGCGGCGGGGAGTTTCCGAACGCCTACTACTTCTATCTCCCGAGGATGTGCAACCACTGCACCCGGCCGGCCTGTCTGGAGGCCTGCCCCAGCGACGCGCTCTTCAAGCGCGAGGAAGACGGCCTCGTGCTGCGCGACGAGGACGCCTGCCAGGGCAACGAGCAGTGTGCGCGCGCCTGCCCCTACAAGAAGATCTACTTCAACAAGGCCCGCAAGGTGAGCCAGCACTGCATCGGCTGCTTCCCGCGAATCGAAAAAGGGGTGGCCCCCGCCTGCGTGCGGCAGTGCCCCGGACGCGCCGCGTTCATCGGCTTTCTCGACGACGAGGCGGGCTACGTCTCGAAGCTGGTCCGGAAGTGGAAGGTGGCGCTCCCGCTGCATCCCGAGATGGGAACCGAGCCGAACGTCTACTACGTCCCCCCGCTCGCGCCGGCGCCGCTGCGGGAGGACGGCGGCTTCGACGAGAACGCCCAGCGAATCCCGATGGCGTATCTCGAGTCGCTCTTCGGAGGCTCGGTTCGCGGAGCCCTCGACGTGCTCCGCAGCGAGCTCGACCGCAAGCGGCGGGGACTGGACTCGGAGCTCATGGACCTGCTGATCCTGTACCGCTGGCAGGACGCCCTCGGACATCTCGATCGCGACCCGGCCGAGATCACCTGGTCTTGAGCGATCGCCCGCCCGCAGCCGCCGGGACGCGGCGGGCGGCGTCCCAGGCGTCGTCGTTCGAGACGAGCGGACGGAGCTCGCGGAAGAACGACTCCTCTTCCTCGGCGAGCTCCCCCATCATCACACCGGCGCGTGCGAAGAGCTCCGGGGCGCAGCGCGCGCGCTCGCTCTGCTCCTTCAGGAGGGCGGCGAGGTCGCGCCAGCGCCCGGCGATCCCCGCCATGCGCTGCGGCAGGCCGGCGCTTCCGATGGCGGGGACGATCCCGGCGGCCTCGGCGAGGAAGTCGGCGTAGAGCGACCGGAAGAAGCTGCCGCCGGCGCCTCGCTGGACGATCACCTGATAGCCGAAACGCGCCGCCCACGACCAGTCGTCCAGGTGCTGCCAGTCGGAGAAGTCGGCCGCCAGCGCCCGCATTCCGCCCGTGCCCACCACGGTTTCGTCGGCGCGAGTGAGCAGGCCCCGGCCATTGAGGCGCAGGGCGGACCGGATCGCGTCGATCAGCGGCCGCCCGAGCTTCACCTCGCCGGTGAAGTCGCCGAACTGGTTCCAGCAGCGCTGCGGGTGGTCGTCGGCATTCCGAGAGCGCCGCAGCTCGTCGAAGCGGCAGGTCTGGTATCGCTCGAACTTGCGGTCGGCCAGGTAGACCTCCCCGGCGTCCGCGTCGTACCCCACCACGACGGCGCGATGACCCGGGAAGTGGCTCTGGGTGCGGTGATAGCCCAGATAGAAGGTATCGGTAGAGATCATGACGGGAAGACCGGAATCGATCCGGTCTCTCACGGCGATCCAGGCGCGTTCGTCATCCGGCTCGAGGCGGTCCTCGAAGGGGATCCCCGCGTTGCGGCAGAAGTCCGCCTCGAGCGTCAGCGTCCGGCCGTGAAACAGGCGCGTCGGATTCCAATCCGCGCCGCGGAGGTAGGCGAAGCCCAGACCGCCCGACAGCCCCACGATCATCGGCTCCGAGATCTCCACGCCGTGGAAGTGGAGGAGGTTCCGCAGCGCGGTCGAGGCGCAGTGCTCGCCCGTCCGGTGCTCGTAGTCGGTAACGAGGATCTTCATCGGCTCCCGGCCCGCGGAGCGGTGCGCCGGATCGACCGGATCCCCGGCTCTCAGTCCTTCTTGGCCAGCAGGTCGCTGGTGAGCGTCACGCCGAGGGTGACCGTGTTCTCGTAGGTGGAGAGGTTGAAGGGGCTGACGACGCTTCCGGTCCCGGAGGGCACGGGGGCGCGGTCCGTGTAGTACTGGAGCCGGTAGCCCACCACGACGCGCAGCCCATCCATCAGCCAGTGTCCCACCTCGAAATCGAGGCCGTGGATGTCGCCGTCGATGCTGCTGTTGGCGCGAATCAGCTGGATCTCCGGAGAAGCGCCGGCGTAGTCCGACTCGGCCCGCGTGAACGAGTAGGAGAGGCCGGCGTCGGTCCGCTCGCTGAGCTGGACGTGGGTGCCCAGGATGAAGCTCATCTGGTCGTTGCGGTACTCGATGCTGCCCGACCGGGAGAAATTCAGCGGGATGATGTTCTGGAAGTAGCGCTGAAAGTCGGAGAGCACGAGCCCGTAGTCCTGCGCATCGCGCGACTGGTAGAACGAGGCGAAGGCGGTCACGTCCTGCCACGGCGAGGCGCTCGCCGTCAGACCCCACAGCCAGCTGGACCGGTCGAAGTCGCGCCCCAGCTCGGGGCCCGCAGGACTCGGCCCGAGCCCGTCCACCATGCTGAAGTCGTGATTCTCGCCGGAGCCGCCCTGTGCAAACGCGGAGAGCACGATGGGTCGCTTCAGCGGAACCACGTACGACGCGCGCAGCTTCCCGTAGACGTAGTCGTCGAGGTCGACGATGTAACCGGTCTTCGGTGCGCCGCGGTACCCGAGCTCGCCCCGGAGGCTCAGGCCCTTGACGGGACGCAGCTTCGCACGGCCGTACACCGTCCACATCTGCGTCTCGTCCGCCACCAGCCAGTTCTCCGGAAGGATGCGGATCGGCGACGTCGCGGGGTCGAGGTCGCGGTCGATCCACTCGAAGCGCGCGCCGAGCGCGAACTGGCTGGCGCGGAACGGCCGGTAGACGGCTTCGGCGCCTGCGACGATCCGGCGCAACTGCTCGAGAAACTCGTATTGCTGCGTCCCCGGATTGAAGAGCGCCGTGTCGCGGTCGATCTTGTTGTCGCGCTGGTCGTACTTGAAGAAGGCGTTCGCCGAGACGCGGTCCGCCAGGAGGACGTCGGCCGCGAGGTTCGCCGAGTAGAAGAGGAGATTGTTGTCGCGCAGGCCCGCCGCCTGCTGGGCCGGGGTCCGGTCTCCCACCTGCTCGAGCCACGAGGCCTGGAAGCCCCCTTCGAGCACGGCGCGCTGGCCGAAGCGGCGGTGGAGCCGGACGGAGCCGGTCGATCGATCGGTGTCCGGGATGAAGCCGATCGGCCTCGAGGTCGCGGGGTACGGACTGCCGAGGTCGCTGTCGAGGACGGTGGGTGAGTTCCGGAACCTCGTGTAGTCGAAGTCGAAGACCATCGTGAAGAGTCCACCCGGCGCGACCAGCAGGCCGCCCCCCACCTCTCCCACGCTCTGGTCGAGCTCCTGGGTGATGGCGAGCCAGTCGGTGCTGAGGAAGCGGAACTGGCGTTCGCCTTCACGGCTCTGATAGCCGCCGCGCAGCGTGAGCTCGGGGGCGAGCCAGTCCAGGCTTCCCCCCGGACTGGCCAGCAGCTCCTGGGGCCGGAGGCGGAGGCCGCCGTAGAAGCCGGTGCGATCGTGGGAGAAGAGGTCGTCCGGGCGCGTCAGGTCGGTGAAGGCGAGACCCCACGCACCGAATTCATTGGGAAAGAGCCGCAGCTCCTCCGTGCGGAAGCGACGGTAGTCGATGTCGAAGTCGAAGCCGTCGAAGCGACCCAGCAGCTCGCCCCGCTGGTTCAGGAAGGGCTCGTCGATCTGGGAGCCGCTGACGCCCAGGTTCGAGGTGGGGCTCTCCCATCGGAACCGGATCCGGGGGGTGCCGCCGCTGTCGAAGAGATCGAAGGCCGCGTCGCGCACGCCGAGCTCGAAGGGCAGCGCGCTGCTCTTGTTCGGCACGAACTCGTACTGGTCGAAGAAGCCGGTGACGTCGTCGTCGGCCTCCTGCGAGGCGATGATCTGGAACTGCCCCATGAGCGTCGCGGACCAGAGCGTCTCGAACTCCTCGGCGTCCGCTGCCGCCGGCCCGGCCCACAGCAGCGGAGCGATCACGCAGAGTCCGAAACGCGCGCGGCGCAGCATGGGGCCGGTCTCACCTCCTCAGCAGCGGGTCCGTGTACGACCCGTGGATCGCGCCGTGACAGTCGGTGCAGCGCGTCGCGAAGGCCTGCGTGCCGTGTGTGGCGCCCATGTCGGGAATCGAGTGGCACGCGATGCACACACCCGGCTGGCTCGTCGCGAGCAGGTTGTAGGCGCTGGTGCCGTGCGCCTCGTGGCAGTAGCCGCAGTCCTCGGCCCCCGGGAGGTGCTCGTAGATCCAGGGACCGACGTGGTCCTCGTGGCAGCCCGCGCACAGCGCGGTGCGCCCCCCCAGCATGACGCGCCGGTCCTCGTGGGGCTGATGACAGTCGGTGCAGCCGAGCATCCCCTCCTCGATGGGGTGGTGCGACGGCAGGGCGAGCTGCGCGCCGACCTCGGAGTGACAGCTCACGCACAGTCGCGTCGTGCCGCCCGCGTGACGCAGCATGGCCTTCTGCACGGGAAGCGCCTCGCGCACGTTCCGCAGCTCGCGGTTGTGCGGATCGTGGCAGTCGGAGCAGAGCACGCCGCTGCGAGCATGCTCCGAGGTCGCATAGGTGAGATGCGTGGAACGGCCCGTCTCGTGGCATGCGAGGCAGTCGGCGTCGCCGGGAAAGCGGATGTCGGCCGGCTCCTCGCTTTCCGCGTGGAGCTCGCCCGGCCCGTGACAGCTTTCGCACTCCGCGTGGAAATCGGGGATCACGGCGTACCCGCGCATCTCCTCGTGGCAGTCTTCGCATTCGTCGGCGCCCACGAGCTCGCCGGCATCCTGCACCGCTGCCGTGCGGTGGTACGTGCGGGGCTCGGGGGGCGACCAGGCCGTGGCGCAGGCGACGAGGCCGCCGACGAGAGCGGGGACGACCCACGATCGGCGCTCGAGAAGCCCGTGGCGAGTGGCGCCCTTCGTTCCGGGTCGCTGCGCTTTACGAGGTCGGTCGATCGCGGGCAACCGATCGCTCCTCTCGACTGCGAGTTTCGAGCACCACCCTAGCGCGCCCGCTCGCATCCCGCTTCGAGCCCGGGCCGCCGCGCCCCGGAAAGATCGCCGAAGCGCCCGGTTTCCGCCACCCGATCGGCTGGCGGAAACCGGGCACCGGAGGTTTGCGACGTCGTTACAAGATGTCCTCATCGAGGGCGTTGAACGACCCGCCGTTCAGCTTCATGTGATTGGTTGCCGTGGTGTCGTCGTGGCAAGAGGAGCACACGGCCGAGACGTTCGAGACGTTCAGATCGTCGTCGGGATCGGCTTCGTCGGCCCCCGTATCGATGGTGGAGGCGATTCCGCCCGCGGCTTGATCGACGCCGTAGCTGCCCGGATCGTGGCAGGTCTCGCAGTTCTGCCGGTTTCCGATGAACTCCACCGTGGAGTAGTCGTGCTCGCTGCCGCCGTAGCCGTAGATCACGATGCCGTCCTGCAACTCCGCTCCACTGTGGATCTGGTGGATCATCCGCCGGAAGTGGATCGACTCCTCCGTCTTCCCATCGGCCGTCGTGGCGGGGTTAGCCGGGCGAACCTCGATGTCCGTGTTGTTCCCGTTGTGGCACACCACACACACCTGCATCTCGCTCGTCCGGTTGTTGCCGTGGAGGCTGATCCCCTGGCCGGCGGCATCGTGACACTGGTTGCAATTGTCCACGTCCACGACCTGTCGCCGCGGAACCTCCACGGCGCGCCCGCCCTCGACGTTGATGTTCGCGAACGTGTTCTTGACCGCGATGCGGTCGCTGTACGTTGCGTCCCCGTCGAGATCCGCAGCGGGATGACCCTCGATGGTGACGACCGCCGTATCCGAGGCCGAAGACACCGACGTGGTGACCTCGTAGCTGCCGCCGCCCAGGTCCGTGACGACACCGCCGACGTCGAGCGCGTTGATGCTCACGGGGTTGGCGGGCGCCGCGCCGCTTCCCTCGTTGGTGTAGTCGGGCTCGGTGCTCCAGCCCACCGTGATGGCGAGACGGCTCGCGCCGGCGGGGGCAGTCCACTCCGGAGCGGTGGCCAGATTCATCGGCACGCCGCCCTTGGTCACCGAGTACTCGATGGTCAGGTTGTTCCCGACGAGGGTGAGGTCGTCGATCGAGTATCCGTTCGGGCCGCCCGCGTAGAGGGCTGCCTCCGCAGCCCGCGCCACGCCCTGGTGCACCGTTGCCACGGGTTGCGGAATCCCAAAGGGGTCGAGGTTCCGGGCGCCCGCCGGCGGATGGCAGGTCGGGCAGGACCCGTTGTTCGCCCACGCACCACCGTTGTGGTTGGCTCCCGTGGCGACGTTCACGTTGTCGTGGCAGGACTGGCAGGCCTCCATGGTGGGGACCATGTTCCAGTTGGCCTCTTCGGTGCCCCCGCCGGTGTGGCAGTTCGTGCAGTCGTCGAGGTCCTTCGTGAACGCGACCGTGGAGTAGTCGTGCACGCTGTTATTGTATCCGATGATCTGGTAGGGCAGATTGGTCAGGTTGGCGCCGTTGTGGATCTTGTGGATCATCACCTTGAAGTCCACGGTGTTGCCGCTGTCGGGGTCGATGGTCCCCGGGTTGTGACAGGTGACGCAGTACTCCACCTGGGTGCGGCTGCCGTGAAGTCGTAGCTGCGTATCGCTCGTCACGCCGTGGCAGCCGTTGCAGACGACGGTCTTGACGATGTCGCGGGTGATGCTGACCGGGGAGGTGCAGTCGTTCGCAAGGACCAGGTCGGCGTCGAAGTCGCACCAGCCGTTGCCCGGCGGAATGTCCCCTGCCGAGATCTGGATGGCCACGCGCATGGTATCACCGTCTAGAATCAGTCCGGTCGGATCGAGGTCCGAGGTGTAGCGGTACGACCCCCCGCCCAGGTTCTCGAAGAGCCCGCCGGCGGTGGTGAACCTCTCGGAGGTTGCCTGGCCGTCCGCGTTAACGATCAGGGCAACGTATTCGCTGGAGTTTCCCAGAGCGCTGGGGGGGTCCAGCCGGGCGATGTTGAAGCGTCCGTCTGCGGCGAACAGATCATCGATGGCGACGAGGTTCTCATCTTCGGCGTCGAATTCGATGACGACGTTCGCTCCCCTGACGTCGACCGACGTCAGCGTCAGATTCACCTGCCGATACCCGGAGGGCGTGGCGGGGCCGTCGGGGTCAGTATCGATGTAGTGCGCGTCCATGGGGTCGGTGATGTCCATGGCCGGCAGCTGTGCACCGGGGCCATGGCAGCCGATGCACGCTTCCACGGCCGTGACGGGATCGGCCCCACCTCCTCCCGGCGGTGCTGCGTTGACGATGGTCGTGTCGTCACCACAGCCGGCCAGGACCGCAAACAGGAAAACGCTGATGGCCAATCCAGAAATCGGCGTCGACTTCATCGTCATCGGACCTCCCTTCCCGAACTCCCGGTCACCGGGTGAGTGCTACTCACCCCGAAGGCGCCGGCCGGGCCACGCACGACCTATCTCGCGCGCGAAGCGGGTTTGCAACAAGCATGCCCGTCGGACAACCCCGCGCGTCGGCTGCCATCTCGCTCAGGCGTGTTGGAAACGAATGCCATCCTGAGCACTTGGACGAAGACGTCGGGCGGGGTGCTGCCGTGTGACGGGAATCGATTCGGATCCAATGGTGCAATCTGACCCACCCTACTCGCCACAACTGCGTCAAAAGGCCCCGACTGCCTGTGCAACGGCGATCGCGAAGGGGCGTGACGCGGCCGACCGTGGAGATCCCCCCGAATCTCGCTCCACCACGCAGACCTCGGCTCACTCGAAGTGATAGGCGGCGCCCACGAGGAACTGCAGGGTATCGATGCCGCCATTGGGCGCGGCCGTGTAGGCGTTCGAGATGTGATGGAAGCGGGCGCCCAGATCGAACGAGATCCGATCACTCCAGCGATGGACCACACCCACCCCGCCCTGCACGGTGAAGGCGAAGCCGTCGTCCTGGTCGGCGAGATCGAGGTCGAGGCCGATCAAACCGAGGCCGGCCTGCACGTAGGGGTGCGCTTTCCCCGCTCCCCGGAAGTCGTAGCGGAGCCCCAGGCCGAGGCCTCCGGCGACACCGCTCCGCGGCTCGCAGTTGACCAGCAGCGTGCCCTCGGTGCGAAGGGCCAGGACCCCTCCGTACCAGGAATGCTCCGCCAGCGGCCGCGTGACGTCGACCTGCCAGTGCGGCGCGACGACGAGCTCGCGAACCCGGCCTCCCTCGATCAAGCCCGAGTTCGCCCACGTCACACCGTGTCCGTAACCGAGACTCAATCCGACCTGGTGGGGTCCCAAGCGGAAGAGGCCCGCCCGATCCGGCGTCTCCTCCGCATCCCCGCCCGCCGCAGCCATCTGCGCGGCGGACAGCGTCACCATCGCGACCGCGATCGCGTGGCCCATCAGCCCGATCGCGCGCAGGCTGCGAGTCGCTGCGATCACCGCTCGACCATAGACGCTCCAGCGGCATCCCGCCTGCTCGGAGAGGGAAACGACCGGTCGCTGTTGCGAGCCGCGCGGGGCGCCTAGAGCACCCTGGGCACCACCACGACGCTCGGACTCCAGCCCCGGTCGCGCAGCGCCAGGGCGGCCTCGCCGACCCCGGCTAGATCGCGGAAGCCTGTCAGGTAGACGTCGAAGCGGGACCGCCCGTACCCGTCCCAGGCGACGACCCGGGCCGCCCCATCGGGACCGGAGAGCGTCGCAGCGATTACCTCCGCGTCGCCCTGCACGCTGCGGGTGGCGACCAGCAGCGCGTACGGGGCCTCGGTGATCTCCCGCAGACCCGCCAGGCCCTCCAGGTGGCGCTCGAAGGCGAGACGCCGGCGGATCGATTCCGCCTCGTGGTCCTCGGACGTCCGCAGCACGCGCGCCTGGACGGCGATCACCAGATGGTTGTCCAGCGTCTCTTCGTCGATGCCTTTGAAGAGGATTCCCAGGATCGGGACATCGCTGAGGAAGGGCACCCGATTCTCCACCCGCATGCGGCTCGGCTGCTCGTGCGCACCGATCACCGCGATCTCGCCGTCGCGCAGGGTGAACGTGGCCTCGATCGTGCGCTGCTCGATCGTCGGGCCGACGACCGCCACGTCGCCCGCCTTGGAGGGCGCGAGCCGGCTCACCTCGAGGCCGAGGCGAAGCCACACGCCGCCCTTCTGGCCCACGCGGGGCTCGACCCGGAAGTTCACGCCGATGTCCTGGCGTTCGATGTTCTGCTGAATCAGGAGGGGGTTCTGCACGTCGGTCGCGCGGGCCACCGGAATCGGAATGTTGTCCCCTGCGTGGATCTCCTGCTGCTCGCCGCTCAGGATCACCAGATGCGGGTTCAAGAGGGTGCGAGTCGTGATCTCCAGTCCCTGGGCGATGACGAAGCCGGCCCGAACGGGGATCGTCAACGCGATCGTTTCGCCGCCCGGCGTCACGATGGGAATCACCAGCGGTTCCTGGGTGACCCGCAACACCGCGCCTTGGGGGGGCGCCTCCAGGGGACTCCTCCCGCTGGTGTTGATCAGCACGCCGTCCACGTTCAACCCCGCGCCCGGGTCGGGGACGCCGAAGGGGATGAGCGCGGAGAGAGCGAGGTCCAGGGTCTCGGTGGTCGATACCTCGACGACGAGGGCCTCGACGGAGATCGCGGGCGGGATCCGATCCAGCTCGTCCACCACGTCGAGCAGGACGCGGAAGGTCTCGGAGTCCGAGCGGACCAGGAGCGAGTTCGTGGGCGCGTCCACCGCGATCGCGTAGTCGCGACCGGCGAGCGCTGCGGCGCGACCCTGGGCCGGACCGGGGCCGCCCGCCGACGTTCCGAGCGGGCGCAGGATCTCGGCCAGTGCCTCGGCCCTGGCGTTCAGCACCGGGACGACGTGGAGCCCGCCGCGGCCGGCGTCGGGGCGGTCCAGCTGGCGCACGAAGGCGCGGACCTCGTCCCGCAGAGCCGCAGAAGCCACGACGATCAGCGCGTTGCTGCGCTCGTCGGAGACCAGCTCGAGCTGCGGCTCGCCGGTGAACGCGCTCTCGACGAGGGGCAGGAGGTCCTCGACGCGGCGGTATCGCAGGCGCAGCACCATGCGGCTGCGTTCCTGGGCCTGGTCCAGAGCCTGGACCACGGTGAGGAGCCGGTGCAGGCGCGCCTCGGGGCCGGCGAGGATCAGGCTCGCGGTCGGCTCGTAGACCCGGGCGAGGACCGAGGTCGCGAGCATGGGCTGGAGCGCCTCGAGGATGCGGCCCGGCTCGGCGTGGTGAATCCGCACGAGGGTGGTGACGACCCCTTCACGCTCGCGCCGGGGGGACCCGAGGCTCCACGGGGCCTCGCTCGCGGTGGACTCGATCGGGACGATCTTGCGGAAGCCCCCGGGCGCCGCGACCGCCGCGAACCCCTTCATCAGGAGTGCGGCGTTCAGGATCTCCAGGGCCTCGGCCACGGTCACGCGATCCGCGGCCGTGATGGTCACCCGGCCCTTCAGCCGGTCGTCGAACAGGAAGGGCTGGCCCGCCCCCGCGGCAATGGCCTGGACGACGGTCGCAATCTCGGCGTTGTCGAACTGGACGGCCAGACGGATCTCGCCGGTCGCCGACGCCGCTGTCCCCGGGCTGCTCCCCGGC
>JAOTUO010000353.1 GCA_029863845.1 Myxococcales bacterium | reverse complement strand
CTGGGGCAACGTCTGGCCGCTCGGCCTCGAGAGTGAGACCAACCCCAATGCTTTCGCCGGCAACGGTGACGCGGTGCAGGAGGTGAGTGGCTTGTCCGTCGACGCGCGTCACAACTGGTGGAACCACCCCTCGGGACCGAACTCGCCGGACAATCCCGGCGGCATGGGAGAGAACGTGACCGGGTGCTGCGTAGCAACGGTCCCCTTCTTGACGGCGGCGCCGAATTTCAGCGACGACCCGCCCATGGTGCTGCTGCACGCGGGCCCGCGCAAGGAGAACGCTGGCGGCGCATACTCCTCGTTCGTCGATCCCGGCACGACCGTCATCATCGCGTGGGAGTCGCAGGACGACGTCGCCGTGACCGGCCACCGGATCGAGTTCTACGACTCGTGGCTGGGCACCTGGACCGTCGTCGCCGAGCTGCCGGGGGGACAGCGCTCCTTCGAGTGGCTCGTTCCCGACATCGGCTCCACCTCCAACAGCAGCGTGCCCAAGCTGCGGGTGGTCGCCATCGACTCGGCAGGCCAGGAGGGCTGGGACGAGCACCGTTTCTTCATCCCCACCGGCGACGAGCCGGGTACGTTGACCATCACCACCGATCTGAGCGGCAGCCCGTTCGTCATCGGCGAGACCATAGGCCCGCTGTGCTTCGATTCCAGCGGAATCGATCCCTACGCCGTGATCTCGGCCGAGATCTCCTTCGACAGCGATCAGCGCCACGAGCCGCTCGGCAGCTACTTCAACGACGGTTGCCTCGGAGGACCGGGTGCCCAGGGTCCGACGGCTCCGTTCGTCAGCACCGACACCGCTCGCTTCAGCCTGCAGGTGAGCAGCGGACAGAACCGGGTCCAGTACTTCTTTTCCGACTACTTCACGGTCCGGCCCGATCCACGGATCGGAGACGCGCCGCCCGCGGTGACCATGACCAGCCCGAGTGGCGGTGAGTCGTTCCCCGGCGGCGGCGTCGTTCCGATCGCTTGGACCGCGTCCGACGATGAGGAGCTGCGCCACACCGACGTCCAGGTCTCGACCGACGGTGGGCGAACCTGGCAGTTCATCGCCGAAGGACTGCCGCCCGCGGTCACGAGCTTCGACTGGCAGCTTCCGCCCAGCGCGGGTCTGCCCGACGTGCGGGTGCGCGTCATGGTCAGCGACCTTCGCTTCCAGACCTCGTCCGACGGTGGGGACGTGACCTTCGAGGTGACCCCCGGCTCCGGGGGAGGGCTGATCTTCGCGGACGGCTTCGAGTCCGGCGACACCTCGGCGTGGTCCTCGACGGTGCCGTGAGGAGGAACCTGGAGAGAGACCTCATGGGTCGCGGCTCGAGGGCGGAGTAGCAGGCCCGCGGAACAGAGCTGGCCGCGGAGGTCCCCGCGCTTCGAGACGTACGGGGATCTGCGACCGAGGTCTGCTCTCGGAGTCTTCGGAGGCGAAGCGTCGTCAGGAGGCGGGCTTGCGGAAGACGACGCAGTAGCGGTCCTCGTCGCCGCTTCGCCAGTCGGGGTGGACCGCCTCGAGCTCGAAGCCGGCGCCGACCATCTCGGCCGCGAGGTCCTCGATCTCGATCCCGTGGCCGCCGCGGTCCGGCACCCCGGCGAGCTCCCGCCAGCCGCTCTGCGGCGTGATGTCGATGACGGCGATCCGGCCCCCCGGGCGCAGGGCGGCGAGGAGGCTTCCGCGCATGGGCTCCGGATCCGTGAAGTGGTGGTAGACCATCCGCAGCAGGATGGCGTCGCAACAGCCGGCCGCGAGCCCCGTCGAGCGCTCGTCGCCCAGCACCGCGACGATGTTGTCCCGGAAGTTGTCGAGGCCCAGCGTGCGAAGCTCCGCGACGAGATCCTCCTCGACCTCCGTGGCGTAGACCGTCCCTTCCGGCCCGACGCCCTCCGCCAGCACCAGCGACCACTCGCCATCACCGGCCCCCACGTCCGCCACCGCCATCCCGGGAGCGAGCGCCAGCACCTCGGCGATCCGCTCCGCCTCGCCGGCGCCGGCGGCGCCGCAGCCGGCGAGAAGGCCGGTGAAGAAGAGTGCCGGCAGAGTCCTTGGTCGCGGCATGAGATCCCCCTGAGCTAGTGTACGCGCCCCGGCCGGGAACGTTCGACCCCGCCCACCCCCGAAGCCTCGCCGGCCGCACCCGTCGCTATGCTAGAGTGCAGCGCCGAACGGCACTCCGCCCTTCGTGTCCCCATCGTCTAGCCAGGTCAGGACTCCAGCCTTTCAAGCTGGCAACACGGGTTCGAATCCCGTTGGGGACACCAATGCTGACAGCTGTCAGCATCTCAATTCGCGCTGTTTAGTGGCCCTGACCTCTCTGTAAGTGACTTTCTTTCAGTAGCTTGTAGAGATTGAGCGTGAGCGGAGCGGGGTTCCAGATCTCTCCCGTTAAGGTCTCTTCTTTGTACAGTTGTGCGACCAGGTCTTCCCGTGAAATAGACGAGCATTTCGCGCTCGTCGCACAGCGCAGTGCGGGTAGCGGACCCGCACAGCGGCTGAAGTTGGCTGTCCTGCTCTGAGGTGTCCTGGATGGTCGTCGGGATACTCACCCTGTCTCCGCGCGCAGGTCCTTGCGAAACGGGATGCCGAGCTTCCTCATCCGGTGGCGGAGCGTGTTGGGATTGACGCCCAGCAGCTCGCCTGCGCCCCCCGGGCCGTGGATCTTGCCGCCGGTCATGCCCAACACCCGGCGGATGTGGGCCGCCGCCACCGCATCGAGGTTCAGGGCTTCTCCATCAGCGACCGGTGACGCCTTGTCTGGCCCGGTCGGCAACGGGCCGGCGAGCTCGTCGAAGCGGAGGGGCTCCCCGCGGTGTCTCAGGATCATCGCCCGCTCCACCAGGTTCTCGAGCTCCCGCACGTTGCCCGGCCAGTCGTAGGCCATGAGCCGGTCGATGGCGCCGGGTGCCAGCTGCGGAGTCTCGCCGATCTTGAGCTCGCTGGCTTTGCGCTCGATGAAGTGCTGCAGAAGAGCGGGCAGGTCGCCCTTGCGGTCGCGCAGCGGCGGCACCTCGATCGGGAAGACGTTGAGCCGGAACCAGAGATCCTCGCGAAACCGACCCGCTCGGACCATGGCTTCCAGGTCGTTGTTGGTGGCGGCGATGATCCGGATGTCGACCGGGATCCGACTGGCTCCACCCACGCGCTCGATCTCCTTGTGCTGCAGCACGCGCAGCAGCCGCACCTGCGCCGGCAACGGCATCTCGCCGATCTCGTCGAGCAGCACCGTGCCGCCGCTGGCCCGCTCGAATCGGCCCCGCTTGCGGGACAGCGCGCCGGTGAAAGCGCCCTTCTCGTGCCCGAACAGCTCGCTGTCCAGAAGCGTGTCGGGGATCGCACCGCAGTTGACCGGGATGAACGGACCGTCACGGCGCGGCGAGCCGAGGTGGATCGCGTTGGCGACGACGTCTTTGCCGACCCCGGTCTCGCCGGTCAGCAGCACCGGGCTCTCGGTGGGCGCGACGTGGCGGACCTGGTGCATCACCTCGCGCAGACCGAAGTCGGCCCCGACGATCTCGTCGCCGGTGATGCGCAGCAGATCCTGCTGCAGGTGCCGGTAGTCCTCGGCCAGCCGATCCCGCAATCGCACTACTTCGCGATGGACGAGAACGTTGGCCAGGGCGATGGTGAACGGCTCCTCGAGGAGGCCGAGCAGCCGCGCGTGGTCGGCATCGTAGCGGTCGGTGCCCTCGGCGGTCAGCACGACTGCACCGATCCGTCCATCGTTGGCCGCCAGCCGCATCCTCAGGATCGACGAGCCCGGGATGCCGTGGAAGCGCAGCATCTCGCGGGCCACCGGGTTCCTGTCTTCGGAGTCGATCACGACGGTCTCTTCCGTGTGCTCCTCCCGAACACGCCGGATCGGCTCCCGC
>JAOTUO010000352.1 GCA_029863845.1 Myxococcales bacterium | reverse complement strand
CGTGCAGGGCGATCCCTGGCAGCTGGGCGGCGTGTTCGTGATCCGGCCCGGCGGAGACTTGACCTACCGCTACGTGAGCCGCGAGGCCGGAGACCATCCACCCGTCGAGGAGATCCTGGCGGCACTTGAAGACGAGGTGGAGCCGATCCAGGAGGTCTCCGCCGCGCCCCGCGCCCAGGTCTGGCTCGGGCGAGCCTTGAGTCGCGTCGTCGATCCCTTCATCGTGTCGTCCTTCGACCGGATCGGGTTCCGGATCCACCGCCTGACCTTCCGAGTCGAGGATCTCGACGTGGATCTCTCGGGCAGGCGCTGTCTGGTGACGGGGGCCAACTCCGGGATCGGCTACGAGACGGCCCTGGCGCTCGCGGATCTCGGCGCCGAGGTCGTGCTCCTGTGCCGCAGCCGTGAGCGGGGAGAGGCGGCCGCGCAGCAGATCCGGGAGCAGACGGGAAATTCGCGGGTCTTCCCCGAGCTCGCCGACCTGTCCGACCTCGGCTCGATCCGCGCGGCGGCTGCACGGCTGTCGTTGGGGCCCGTCGACGTGCTGGTGCACAACGCGGGGGTACTTCCGGACGAGCGCATCGAGACGGGCGACGGGCTCGAGCTGACGTTCGCGACGCACGTGGTCGGGCCCTGCCTGCTCACCCGACTGCTGCGAGGCAACCTCGAGAAGTCATCCGACGCTCGCGTAATCTGGGTCTCGTCGGGCGGGATGTACACCCGACGCCTCAACCTCGCGGATCCGAACTGGACCCGGCGCGATTACGACGGCGTCGTGGCCTATGCGGAAACCAAGCGGGCCCAGGTGGTGCTGGCCGAACGGTGGGCTGAAGAGCTGCGTGGAAGCTCCGTCATCGTGAACGCGATGCACCCCGGCTGGGCGGATACGCCGTCTGTGAAGAGCTCGCTCCCGCGCTTCCACCGCGTCATGCGGCACGTCCTGCGGACTCCGGCCGAGGGCGCCGACACGGTCGTCTGGCTGGCGGCGTGCCCCCGCGCGCGTGAGTGGACCGGTCGCTTCTTCTTCGACCGCAAGGCGCGCGGCACCCACCTGCTGCCGTTCACCAGGGAGTCGGAAGCAGACCGTCGAGCGCTGTGGAAGCTCTGCGAGCGGTCGAGCGCGGAGCCGTCCCGATGAGGCGCAGCGGCTCCCGGAGACGCAGCGTCGGAAGGGTGAGCCGGGTCGTATTGACCGCACTGGTCGGGGTCGGCTCCCTGGGTGCGGTCGCGGACGACATCGCCCGCGGTGACTCGGCGTGGGACCGCCGCGCGGAGGGGGAACGGGACGGGCGCCCTGTGCCCGGCCCGATTCTCGAAGCCGTGCGCTCCTATGAGAGCGCGCTCAGCGCCCGTCCCGAGAGCCTGGAAGCGCGCTGGAAGCTGCTCCGCGCCCTCCACTTCGCGGGGGACTTCGCGTCGCAGGACGAGGAGGAGAAGCGCAGGATCTTCGATCGCGCCCGGGACGTCTCGGAGGCGGGACTGTCGCTTCTCGCGGATCGGGCCGGCTCCGGGGTACGACTCGACGAGATGGATCCCGACGGGATCGGGAGTCGGCTCGAAGCCGCCGGCATTCCGCCGAGCGACGTGGCCCGGCTCTACTTCTGGTCGGCGATCAACTGGGGAACCTGGAGCCGCAGCGCCGGACTTCTCAATGCGGTGCGGCAGGGGGTGGCCAACCGACTCCACCGGTACACGCTGATGACGATCGCGCTCGAGCCCGAGTACGAGGAGGGGGGCGCGTTCCGCCTGCTGGGCAGCCTCCACGCGCAGCTGCCCCGGGTTCCCTTCGTGTCGGGTTGGGTCGACCGGGGTCAGTCGGTTCCACTCGTCGAGCGCGCGTACGTCATGGCCCCCGCGCATCCCGGAAACCGTCTCCTGCTGGCCCTCACGCTCCTCGACCTCGCTCCCGAACGACGCGGCGAAGCGCTCGATCTGCTGAAACAGGTCGAGGGGCTGACACCGCGCCCTTCCATGCGCATCGAAGAACTCGCCATGCGCAAGCAGGCTCGGGAGCGGCTCCGTGAAGCGCGGGTCGGGGAGACGACGTAGCGGTGGCGACGACGTGACGCGCGGCATTCACTGGTTCCGCAACGACCTGCGTCTCCGGGACAACACGGCGCTCGACGCGCTCGCGACGCGTGCGGAAGCGTGGCTCCCCGTATTCGTGCTGGATCCGCGGATCCTCGCCGGCCCGCGCGTGGGAAGACCGCGCACGCACTTCCTCCTCGATTGCCTGGGCCGCCTGGGCCGCGACCTGGAGAAACGGGGCGTCCCGCTGCTCGTGCGCGAGGGTCGCCCGGAAGAGGTGCTGCCGAAGCTCCTGCACGAAGCCGGCGCGAGGCTTCTCTCGTTCAATGAGGATGCGACGCCGTTCGCCCGCCGTCGGGACGCCGCGGTGCAGCGGGCCGTCGAGCGGAGCGGCGGCGAGGTCGTGGCGCGGCTGGACCACGTCGTGTTCCGATCGAGCGAGGTCCGATCGGCCCGCGGCGGCGCCTATGCCGTCTACTCGCCGTACCGAAAGGCGTGGTGGAAGCGGTGGAGCCAGGAGCCGCGGCTTCCGGTCCGGCTCGGGCGCCTGCCGCCGGCGATCCCGGGCTTCTCGGCCGACCGGATCCCGGACCCGCGGGACTTCGGCATCGAGGCCGGGGAGTGCGATGTCCCCACCGGCGGCGAGGCGCCGGCCGCGCGCCGCCTCGATCGCTTCCTGCAGAGCGCAGCCGAGCGTTATCACGAGGATCGGGATCGGCCCGACCTCGACGGCACGTCGCGACTCTCGCCCTATCTTCGCTTCGGTGTGATCTCGGTGCGCCAGTGCTTCGATCGCGGCGAGGAGGCGGGCCACGTCGAACCCGCGTTTCGGCGTGGTGTCGCAAAGTGGCTCGACGAGCTGGTATGGCGGGAGTTCTATTCCGCCATCCTCGAGGAGCATCCGCGGGTACTGCGAGAAAACTACCGGCGGGAGTACGATGCCGTCGCCTGGAATGACGACCCGAAGGGCTTCGAGGCCTGGTGCGAGGGGCGAACGGGATACCCGATCGTCGACGCGGGAATGCGCCAGCTCCGCGCGACGGGCTGGATGCACAACCGGGTTCGCATGATCGTGGCGAGCTTCCTGACGAAAGACCTCCTGATCGACTGGCGGGAGGGGGAGCGCTTCTTCTTCGAGCGCCTGGTCGATGGCGACCCCGCCTCCAACAACGGCGGCTGGCAGTGGGCCGCTTCCACGGGGACCGACGCCCAGCCGTACTTCCGGATCTTCAATCCGGTTGCGCAGGGCAGGCGCTGGGATCCGGAGGGCCGATACGCGCGGCGCTGGGTTCCCGAGCTGCGTGACGTGCCGGACCCGCACGTGCACGCGCCCTGGGAGTCCGGGCTGCCCGGCGGCTACCCGCCGCCCGTCGTCGATCACGCCGAGCGGCGCGAGCTCGCCCTCGAGCGCTTCCGAAGCGCACGCGAGAGCGTCGTGCGGACGTGAGCGAAGCGGTGTCCACCGAGGAGCTTCCGCTCCGGCTGGGCGTCTCTTCCTGCCTGCTCGGGAACGAGGTGCGCTTCGACGGCGGGCACAAGCGGGACCGCTTCGTCACGGACCTGCTGGGCCGCTTCGTCGAGTGGGTGCCCGTCTGCCCGGAGGTCGAGGTCGGCATGGGGACTCCGCGTCCCGCGCTGCGGCTCGTGGTGGACGGAGATGGCGTCCGGATGGTGGAGATCCGATCGGGTCGCGATCACACGCGACCGATGCAGAGATACTCGGCCCGGCGCGTGCGCGCGCTCCGGGGCCTCGATCTCTGTGGGTACATCCTGAAGAAGGACTCCCCCAGCTGCGGAATGGCGCGCGTGAAGATCTACGGGACGAAGGCCATGCCCAGACGGG
>JAOTUO010000351.1 GCA_029863845.1 Myxococcales bacterium | reverse complement strand
GTGCCCGACCTTCCGGGGAATCTCGCGCCCCTCAGCGCCGGCATCCCGATCCATGCGCCCGAGGACCCGACGCCGGGGGCGATGCGGGCCGACGCGTCTCCGGCCGCGAACAACGTCGCCACCCTCGCGTTCGACGTCGTGGTCGACGGCAACGTGCTCGATGGCACCGTGATCTCGAACCAGGCCTTCGTCAGCGCGCTCGCCGGCGGCGTCGTGGACCAGCCCTCGGACGATCCAGCGACGCCCGTCCCGGACGATCCGACGCGCGACATCGTGGGCAATCTGCCGTTGCTCTTCGCGGCCAAGGATGTGGCGATCCAGGTCGATGGGGGCACGCCCGGCGTCGTCGATCCGGGCGACGTGCTGCGCTACACGATCACGCTGAGCAACAGCGGCGCCATTACGGCGACCAACGTTTCCTTGAGGGACTCGGTCCCGGCCAACACCACCTACGTTGCGGACTCGTTGACTCTGAACGGACTTCCGGTCGGACAGCCCGATGGCGGCGTCTCGCCTCTGACGGCCGGAATCCCCGTGAGCTCGACCAACCTCACGCCGCCCCTGCCGGCGCCCGGTATGGGCACCGTGACGGCCGGCGGAACCGCGGTGGTCGAGTTCGATCTGCGGGTCGACAACGGTGTGCCGGCAGGCACGATCATCAGCAACCAGGCCCTGGTGACGAGCGCCGAGCTGCCCAATCTGCTGACCGACGGCGACGGCAACCCGGCGACCGGTCCGGAGCCGACGATCGTCGTGGTCGGCGACGGGCAGCAGCTCATCGTCACCAAGTCGGTCGCCGTGGTCGGTGGCGGGGCGGCGCTGCCCGGCTCGCAGCTCGAGTACAGCGTTCGGGTCGTGAATGTCGCGACGGTGCCGGCAAGCAACGTCGTGATCACCGACGACCTGGACCTGCCGGTGGCGGGGCAGCTCGCCTACGTGCCCGCGTCGGCGACCCTGAACGGCGCACCGGCTGGCATCAGCGTGGTGGGCTCGCTCATCACCGCCGACTACTCGACCTCGAACGGCCCACTGCCGCCCGGCCAGACGGTCGTCCTGCGATTCCTCGCCACGATCGATGCGGGTCTCGCGATCGGCACGACCATCACGAATACCGGCGTGGTGACATGGAATGTGCCGCCCCAGACGGCGAGCGCCGATGTCTCGGTCGATGTGGGCGGCATGCCGGGCGTCGGTCTGCTGAGCGGCACGCTCTGGCACGACGCCGACTTCGATACGGCGCTGGGCGGCGGCGAACGCACGCTGGGAGGCTGGACCGTCGAGCTCTATCGAAACGCTCAGGTGGTGCACTCGGCTCTGACCGACGCCGGTGGGGCATACCAGATCTCGGGCCTCGAGCCGAACGACGCGAACGGCGACCAGTATGCACTGCGCTTCCGCGCTCCCGGGGCAGGAGCGACCACGGGCTCCCTCGGCCGAGCTGCGTCTCCGTTCACGAATGGCCCGCAGGAGATCACCGACATCGTGGTGACGTCGGGCAGCAATCTCCTGGATCTCAACCTGCCGATCCAACCGAATGGCGTAGTGTATGACTCTGTCCAGCGCGTTCCGATCGCGGGCGCGAGGGTGAGCCTGCTCAACGGCAGCAGCGGCGCAGCCCTGCCGGCAGCCTGCTTCGACGATCCCGTGCAGCAGGGCCAGGTCACGGTCGGCGACGGCTACTACAAGTTCGATCTGAACTTCTCGAGTGCGGCGTGTCCCAGTGGCGGAAGCTACATCATCGGCATCGCGGGCGCCGCAGCGGGCTACGCGAACGGATTCTCCGGCATCATCCCGCCGATCACGGATGCTTCGACCACGCCGCTGTCGGTCCCGACCTGCCCCGGCAGCGTCGACGACGCGGTCCCGGCGACGGCCCAGCACTGCGAGGTGCAGACCTCGGAGTTCGCTCCGCCGTCTTCGGTGGCGGCCCGAACTCCGGGAACCAACTTCCACACCCACCTCGTCCTCGACAGCAGCCAGATGCCGGGCTCGAGCCAGCTCTTCAACAACCACCTTGCGATGGATCCCGTGGCGGACAGCGCCGTGGCGATCTCCAAGACGACGCCTTCGATGAACGTGATGCTCGGTCAGCCCGTCCCGTACGAGATCACCGTCCGCAACCAGGTCGCGGTGGACCTGCTGGATCTCAGCATCATCGACCGCTTCCCGGCCGGCTTCCGCTATGTGAAGGGCTCCGCGAAGCTCGATGGCGTCGCCATCGAGCCGACGATCGACGGGCGGGAGCTGGTCTGGACCGGCATCGACGTCACGGCGTCGGGGAGTCGCACGCTCGTCCTGCTCCTGGCGGTCGGTGCCGGTGTGAGCGAGGGCGAGTACACCAACCGGGCCCAGGTGATCAGCACCACGGGCAGTGTGGCGCTCTCGGGCGAGGCCAGTGCAACCGTACGCGTCGTTCCCGATCCCGACTTCGCCTGTACCGACGTGATGGGCAAGGTCTTCGCCGACACCGATCGCGACGGCTTCCAGGACCCCGGCGAGCGGGGCCTCGAAGGCGTGCGCCTCGTGACCCCGCGTGGGCTGATCGCGACGACGGATCCATACGGTCGCTTCCACATCTCCTGCGCGATCGTCCCGCACCCCGAACGGGGCAGCAATATGGTCCTCAAGCTCGACGACCGGTCGCTGCCCAGCGGCTATCGGCTGTCCACACGGCAGCTTCAGGTAAAGCGGGCAACCCGGGGCAAGGCGCTGCGCTTCAACTTTGGCGCCTCGATCCACCGGGTCGTGGGGCTGGATCTGGCCGACGCGGTCTTCGAGCCGGGCACCACCGAGATGCGGCAGCAGTGGCGGGAGCGAATCCCGCTGCTGCTCGAAGAGCTTCAGAAGTCGCCTGCGACGCTCCGGCTGGCCTACGTGGCCGACGTCGAGGACGCGCAAATCGTCGATCGGCGTCTGGCCGCAGTCAAGAAGGAGATCATCGGGGAGTGGGAGGCGCTGGACGGCGATCCGCTCACGATCGAGCCCGAGATCTACTGGCGTCGGGGCGCACCACCGGACGGCCCGATGACGCGCTTGCCGGGTGTCGGTCGCTGGGCGTCGATGGCCGCCTCGGGTCTGGGCGCCTCGCTCGTCGTCGAAGCCGAGCCCGGCATTGCGACGGAGCGGATTCTGTCGCCTGAGGAGCCCCTCACGCAGTGGACGCAGGATCCCGAGCGGCTCGCGACCGAGTCCGGGGACCGATTGGAAGAGCGCGACGTCCTCACCGAGGAGGCGGAGACCGTCAAGCTCAAGAACGTCGTTCCGCCGATCCGCTTCGACTCCGGTGTCTCGGAGATTCCGCCGAGCACCGTCGAAAAGCTACGCAGCGTGCTCGACGAGATGCAGCACCTCGACAACGTCCGATTGCACCTGATCGGCCACGCCGACGACCAGCCGCTCTCGCGCGCACTCGCTGGAACCTATGGAGACAACGAGGGGCTCTCACGAGAGCGCGCCGGTGAAGTCGCGGAGTTCGTTCAGGCGGCGCTGCATCTTCCGCCGGAGGCGATCTCCTTCTCCTGGGCGGGTGACGCCGAGCCGCTGGCCTCGAACGCCACGTCCGAGGGAAGGGCGCAGAACCGCCGCGTCGAGGTCGAGGTCTGGTACGACGAGTTCGAAGAGAAGGTCGCGGTGGAGGAGGTCATCGTCTCCGAGGACATCAAGCGGGTCAAGGTCTGCCGACTCGAGACCGTCTGCAAGATGCGCTTCCGTGAAGGGCACGAGCGACGGGCTCGTGTCAAGAACCTGATCGCGCCGCTCCAGACCGGTGAAGAGAATGCGCGCGTATCGAAGGACTTCGTCCGCCAGGTCGGTCAGGCGCTGCACAACCTTCGCGACAAGCAGGGCGTGACGGTCAAGTTCATCGGCTTCACCGACAATGCCCCG
>JAOTUO010000350.1 GCA_029863845.1 Myxococcales bacterium | reverse complement strand
CGACGGCTTCGGCACCGCGAGCTGCGACGAAGGCACGCTGGAACGGCTGGTGCGCAAGCACTTCGATCTCACGCCGCGGGGCATCATCGAGTCGCTGGACCTGCTGCGTCCCATCTACCGGGCGACCGCCTACCACGGTCACTTCGGCCGCGAGAACGAGGGCTTTGGGTGGGAGACCACCGACAAGGCCGAGGCGCTCCGCCGCGACGCCTCGCGCTGACGCCCGCCTCCCGGTTACCGCGGGGGCGCGCGGGTCTGGCGCTCCTCGCGGTCCTCGCCGGCGCCGCTGCGGGCGCGCGGGCGGACGCGCCCGTCCCGACGCAGCCCCGGGTTCGCGTGCTGCTCCTGGAGACGGGGGGCTCGGTTCTGGTGCGGGAAGGCGCCGGGCCGGCTCGGGCCACCCGCGTGGAGCCGGCGCCGGGCGGCCTGCTGGCGGACTCGCGTCCCGTGGGAAGCGTCTGGCGCGTCGAGTCCGGCGGCGTGCTGCACGTGGGCGACTACCGGGTGCGGGGCGCCCTGGAGGTGCTCCGGGTTCCCCTGGGACTCCAGGTGGTGAACCGCGTGGCGCTGGAGGACTACGTCGCCGGAACCGTGGCGCGCGAGGTCTACCCCGACTGGGCCCCCGAGATGCTCAAGGCCCAGGCGGTCGTGGCCCGGACCTACGCGCTGCACCAGCGGGGGCGCCATCCCGGCCGGGCCTTCGACGTCAGGGGCGGCACCTCGGGCCAGGTCTACGGCGGCGTGGACGCCGAAACCCCGGCCGTGTGGGCCGCCGTGCGGGTCACGCGCGGCGAGTACCTGGCCGACTCCGAGGGTCCGATCCTCGCCGTCTACCACTCGGCCTCCGGCGGACGCACGGCCAGCGCCGAGGAGGTCTGGGGGCGCCCGGTGGCCTATCTCGTGAGCGTTCCGGTGGAGGGGGAGGAGGATTCGCCGGATACCTACTGGCGCGCCTCGGTCTCAGGGACCACACTGGGGCGCGCTCTCGCCGCGCTGGGCATCCGAGTGGGGCCCGTCCGGGAGCTTCGGGTCAGCGAGCGGTCGCCGAGCGGCCGCGCCCTGCGTCTGAAGGTGCGCGGTGCCGACGGGAGCGAGAGTCTGGAAGCGCGTGTGCTGCGCTCGGTCCTCGGGGAGCAGGTCATCCGCAGCACCCTCTTCGAGATCCGGGCCGCTGATGCGGGCTTCGTCTTCGTCGGCTCCGGCCACGGCCACGGGGTCGGCATGAGTCAGTGGGGAGGGCAGGCGATGGCGGTGCGCGGGGCGAGCTACCGCGAGATCCTCGCGGCCTTCTACCCGGGAACGGAGCTGCGGCGATGAAGCTCCTGCCCGCCTTCGTGCTGCTCCAGGCCGGCCCGCCGTCCGATCCGTCTCCGTTCGGCATGCTGTTCCCCATCGCCGCCATCTTCGCGATCTTCTACTTCCTGCTCATCCGCCCGCAGCAGAAGCGCCAGCGCCAGCAGGAGGCGATGATCAAGAGCGTCGAGAAGGGCGACAGCATCGTGACGACGGGCGGGCTTCACGGGAAGGTCACGGGCGTGACCGACGACGTCCTGACGGTCGAGATCGCCGCCGTGAAGGGGGATCGCGTGCGCGTGAAGATCGCGCGACCCCGCATCGAGAGCGTCAGCAAGGCGTCCAAGGGCGAGGGCTCGTGAACCGGGCACTGCGCGTGCGCATCGGCGCGATCGCGGCGGCGGTGCTGCTGTTCGGCTTCTACGCCGTCGCGAACTTCGTGCCCGCGGAGCGGCGCGCCGAGAGCCCGCTGCTGCCGGACCACGGCCTGCGCCTGGGCCTCGATCTCCAGGGCGGGATCCACTGGGTGCTCGGGGTGAAGCTGGAGGTGGCGATCGAGCACGAGCTCGAGTTCCTGCGCGGCAGCCTCGCGGAGCGGCTCGCGGACGAGGGCGCGACGGGGATCGAGCTGGACGTCGAGGACGGGCGCCTGATCGCGGCCGGGGCCGGTGCGGCCGACGCGAAGCTCGTGCGCGACTGGGCGGACGACAGCGGCGTGCTGCGCTTCGCGGGCGACGACGCCGGGCCGCTCTCGTTCGCGCTGACCGACGCGTGGCAGCAGGAGGTGCGCACGCGGGGGATGGGGCAGGTGCTCGAGGTGCTGCGCCGCCGCATCGGCGACCCCATCCGGGGCATTCCGGACTCGGTCGTCACGCAGCAGGGCGACGACCGCGTGCTGGTGCAGATCCCCGGCGGCCAGATCGACCGCGCCCGCGCTCGCGAGCTGCTGCGGGTGACCGGGTTCCTCGAGTTCAAGCTGGTCCTGGACGCCGCGCAGACCGAGGAGCTGCTGGTGGGCAAGTACGCCGGCGAGCTGCCCAAGGACACGGAGATCGCCTTCGAGCGGGACAAGGAGACGCGTCGCGTTCTCGGCGCCTACCTCGTGCGCGACACGCCGGACCTCACGGGCGACTACCTGCAAGACGCCCGCGTGGGATTCGACCGGCAGCAGCGGGCGATCGTCCAGTTCCAGTTCAATCCGGCGGGCGGGAAGATCTTCCAGGATCTCACCGGCGAGCACATCGGCGATCGGGTCGCCATCGTGCTGGACGATCAGGTCTACAGCGCACCGGCCATCCGCTCGCGGATTTCGACGCGGGGCGAGATCACGGGGCGCTTCACGCCCCAGGAGGCGGCGGACCTGGCGGTGGTGCTGCGCGCGGGCTCGCTGGCGGTGCCGGTGGAGATCGAGGAGGAGCGCACCGTGGGGCCCGCCCTCGGCGCGGACTCCATCCAGCGCGGCGTGCGCGCGTCGATCCTCGGCCTGGTCCTGATCCTGTTCTTCTGCGTCGGCTACTACCGGATGTCCGGCTTGTACGCGGGGGTCGCGCTGCTGGCCAACCTGCTGCTCCTCGTGGGCGTGATGTCGATGTTCGAGGCCACGCTCACGCTGCCGGGCCTGGCCGGCGTGGTGCTGACGGTGGGCATGGCCGTCGACGCCAACGTGATCATCTTCGAGCGGATCCGCGAGGAGCTGCACGCCGGAAAGACGCCGCGGGCGGCGGTGGGGACCGGATTCCAGAAGGCGTTCTGGACCATCATGGACGCGAACATCACGACGTTGATCACGGCCCTCGTGCTCTTCGAGTACGGCACCGGGCCGATCAAGGGATTCGCGGTGACGCTGTCGATCGGGGTGGTGACCAGCGTGTTGGCGGCGCTCGTCATCACCCGCAGCATGTTCATGGTGTATCCCGGGACGCGGCACATCGAGGCGCTCTCGATCTAGACCGGAGGCGGCGTGTCCATCGAGCTGGTTCCGGCTGGAACCCACATCGACTTCATCGGGAAGCGCCGCCTCTGCGCGGCGCTCTCGCTCGCCGTGTTGATCGCGTCGATCGCCGCGATCCCGCTGCGCGGCATCCGGCTCGGCATCGACTTCGCCGGCGGTACCGAGTTCCAGGTGCGCTTCGCCGGGGACGTGCCCGTGGACGAGGGCGCGATCCGGAGCGTCGTCCGCCGCTGCGGCGTCCGCGACCCGAGCGTCGTCCGCTACGGCGAGACCGACGCATCGGAGTTCCTGATCCGCTTCCGCGTCGACGCGGGGGAGGGCGGGGAGGCGGCCGCCTCGGAAGCCGACTGCCCCCTCACGGACGAGGAACGCGAGCGCCTGAAGGTGACGGCGAAGGCCGTGGGGGGCGAGGAGACGGCCGAACCGGGCTCCGTCGGCGAGGTCATCGACCGGCTCACCTTCGCCCTGGCCAACGCGGTCGGACCGCTCGACGTGCAGCGCGTGGAGTTCGTGGGCCCCCGCGTCGGGAGCGAGCTGCGGCGCGACGGCGTGTACGCTCTCGGGATCGCCTGCCTGCTGATCCTCGCCTACATCGCCTTCCGCTTCAGCCTGCGCTTCGCGCCGGGTGCGATCGTCGCCCTGGTTCACGAC
>JAOTUO010000054.1 GCA_029863845.1 Myxococcales bacterium | reverse complement strand
TCGTCACCAACACGACGTGGACGGACGCGTCGACCCTTCATCACTTCGCGTTCGAACGGAATACTTCGTTCGCGAGCCTCCTCGCCGAGATGTCCTTCGGTCAGTTGAGCGTCACCGGGGACACGATCTTGATGGCGCTTCCCTACGACGCCTCGGCCTACACGTGGCGGCAATGGACCGCCTTCGCCGACGCCGAAGCCCAGAGCCGGGGCTTCAACCTCTCGGATTACGACCGCTTCCTCTACATCCTTCCGTTCCGGCCCTCCGACTTGAGCGGGTCCGGGCTGGCGGTCGGTACCGCGGGATTGTGCACGCATCTCGGCTACGTCGAGCTGAGCTGCCTCTTCCACGAATTCGGCCACACGATCGGTCTGCGGCACGCCGCCCAGCTCAGGCCCGACGGAACGAGCGACGTGCGCGGCGACAAGAGCGACGGCCTCATGGGGTCGGGCTTCAACGCCCACGCGAACGTCGTCAACAAGCACCTGGCGGGGTGGCTCACCGGCTCCCGCTTGCAGACCTTCGACGCGACGGGAAGCGCCTCCTTCGCCCTGGCGTCCCAGTCGACGGCTGCGGACGCCCCCCAGGCGGTCAAAATCGTCAACCGCGGGGCGCACCCCGACCTCGGGGTGGTCGACACCTTCGTGAGCTATCGGGATACGAACGGCTTCGACGGCCAGCTGCTCGAGAGCGCGCCGGACGGCAACGGGGACGAGGTCGCCAACTCCGTCCTCGTCCACCAGTGGTATCGCTCCGGCTCGGGGGACACCATCTATCGGCGAGCGCTCGAGGCCGGCGAGACCTACGACGAGTACGGCGTGACCGTCACCGTAGACGGCATCTCCGCGGAGGGCGCGGCGGTCACGGTGACCCGGGCGCCCTACGATCCCGCGCCCCCGGAGATGGCCATCACGCCGCAGAACTCCAACGCGCATCCCTGGGACCTCCGCACCTACACCGTCTCGGTTACGAACACCAACGATCCCGCCGAAGTCCCCTTCGAGTCCTATTACAACATGAGCTTCACGCCCATCGGCGCGGGCTGGTTGATGGGCTGGGGCTCCCTGATCGGGTCGGTGGCCCCCGGAGAGACCCGGGACTTCCAGTTCCTCGTCGCCGCGCCCTCGAACGCCGCCCTCGGGACCTACGACTTCACCCTCACCGCAACGGATTCGGACGACGACGCGGGGACGCTCTCGGTCCAGGCGTCGGCCTCGTACACCGTGGTCGCGCCCGGGGTGGAAACCGATCCCCCGACGGCGCCCACCGGCCTCACGGGCACCACCGCCAACGTCTCCGTCTCGCTCACCTGGGGCCCGGCCACCGACGCCGGGTCGGGGGTCGCCGGGTACGAGGTGCTCCGCGACGACGGCACCCCGGCGGGGAGCTTCGCTCCGATCGCAACCACGACCAGGACTCGCTACACGGATACCGCCGTGACCGCCGGGGTGACGTATCGCTACACGGTGCGCGCCTTGGACGTCGCGGGCAACGTGGGGCCCGACAGCAACGTCTTCGCCATCACGGCCGCGTTTCCGGTGTGCAGCGACGGGCTCGACAACGACGGCGACCTGCTGACCGATTTCCCCGAGGACCCCGGCTGTCCGTTTGCGGAGGGGACCAAAGAGGACCCCGAATGCGACGATGGGCTGGACAACGACGGCGACGGAACCGTCGACTTCGACGATCCGGATTGCAGCGCGTTCTGGTCGTTCCGGGAGGGTCCGGCTGCCTGCGGCCTCGGCTTCGAGCTCGCGCTCCTGCTCCCGGCCCTGATGGGACTGTACGCGCTGCGCCGGCAGAGGTCCGTCGGCCGCTGAACGCGACCGGCGCGGGTCAGGTGCCGGGCGGGGCCGCCGCTGGGGACGCCGCGGCGTCTGCGGGTTCGTTCGCGACGAGCCGGATGTCGCGCATCATCGCCAGCTGGGCTTTCTGATCGAGAGCGTCGTAGTAGCCCCGAATGCGGCCCTGCCGGTCGGTCAGGACGAACTTTTCGCTGTGCAGAATGGGCGCGTCGGCGTTGCCGGGCGCGTCTCCGACCGGGAGGCGGAAGCCGTCCCGGCTCAGCCGCCAGATCTCCTCCCGCGGCCCCGTCACGAACGTCCAGCGGTCGGGGTCCGCGCCGTACTTCTCGGCGTAGGCCGTCAGCAACGCCGGCGTGTCGTGCTCCGGATCGACGCTGATGCTCACGAGCCGAACGTCCTCGAACGCCGGGTCCTTCGCGAGCTTGCTCTGCACGCGGGCCATCACGGAGCTCAGCATTGGGCACATGTCGGGACAGCGCGTGAAGATGAAGTCGGCGATCCAGATGCTTCCTGCGAGCTCGTCGGTGCCGAAGCCGTTGGCGTCCTGATCGACCAGCTCGAAGGGCGGAATGGCGCCGAGTACAGGGGCGGGCGACGACCGGGACCCGGCGCCGCAGGCCGTCAGGCACACGGCCCCAACCACCGCGAGAACGCGCATCCGAGAACGAAACGGCGCGATCGTCGCGAGCGACCAGGTCATCGACACCTCCGGGAAGCCGGCACCCAGCTTACCGAAGTTCGTTCATCGGTCGCCCGGCCCGCGGAGCGCCCGGGCCACCCGAAGGCGTTCCCGGGCGTCCTCGTCGGTCGGGTCGAGGCGCACCGCGCGCTCGAAGCTCGCCGCCGCCTCCCGCGTCCTTCCCTGCCGCATCAGCACGCCGCCGAGCTCCGTACGGGCCGTTGATGGGGGGAGAACGGCTCCGGGTTCGGAAGAACCACTTCTAGCGCCGTCAGGCGCGCCTTGGCGCGCCCCGCCTGGACGATGGAGATGGAGCGCGACCCGAGGAACTCCCGTTTCTGCGAGAAGCTCAGGAACGGCCAATAGGAGAACGCCGTGGCCACGAGTTCGACGATCTCCTGCGGGTCGGTCCGAAACGTCCCTCTACGCGGTGAGCGACGGGCGCTGGAAGCTGATCGCCCACCGCGAGGCGTCGGCCTACCGGCGGTTCGAGCTCTTCGACCTGAGGGCAGACCCGGGTGAGCGCCACGACGTCCACAGGTGGAACCCGGAGCCCGCAAGGCGCCTGACGGAATACCGGTAACGGCTCGAGGCGTTCCTGGACGACCCACCGCGCCCGAGCGTGGAGCCGGATGTGCGGGAGAAGCTCGAGGCGCTCGGCTACGTGGAGTGAACCCCGATCACCCCGGTTCCGCTGGCCTGCCGGGCGCTACCCGACCCCGCACCATCACCGCGCATCGGCTCGAGAACGAGCTAGTCCGTAGCGGGCAGGGGCTCGGCGTACGGCCGCCCTCGCGCGTACAGGGCGAGGCGGCCGCGAATCGTCGCCGCGAGCGGTCGCTTGCCTTGCGAGGACGCGAGTGCCGCAGCCCGTTCGGCCGTTTCGACCGCTTCGTCGAAGCGTCCCGCTGCGGCGTAGGCAGCGGCGAGCACGTCGAGCACCTCGGGCCGCCGGAACTGCGTCAGCTCGGCCGCATGCTCTGCGAGTCGGATGGCCCGCCCGGCATTGCGAAGATCACTCGAGGGATGAACGGCCAGCACCCAGGCGATCGCGGTGACGGATTCGTAAGACCGGGGGCGGAGCGATGCGGCCTTCTCGAAGTGCCGCATGGCCCCGTGAGCATCCCCCTGTTCCTGGAGCACGACGCCGAGATTGTAGTGCGCGGGTGCGTAGGTGGAATCGAGTTCGAGAGCTTTCTCGAATTGACTCGCGGCGGCGCCGAGGTCACCGAGTTCCTTGTACGCCATGGCCATGTTGTTGTGAAGCTCGGCCATGTCGGGTTGCAGCTCCAGAGCGCGGCGATATTGGACGATCGCTGCCTCGTGATCGCCGCGGGTGACCAGCGCGTTGCCGATGTTGTAGAAGATGGCCGGATTCTGCGGGTCGAGTGCCTCGGCGCGCCGGTACTGGAAGATCGCCTCGTCGATCCTCCCGCGAGACTTGAAGGCGGCACCGAGGTTTATGTACGTCTGCGCCTTCATTCGATCGGGGTCGAAGACCGTGATGTTGCAGAGGACCACGCTCGCGATCAACAGGCCGGACGCGACCGCAAGGCGGCCGGGCGCGCTCGCGCGCCACAGGCGCGGCGCCTCGACGAGCCCCGCGCTCGCAAAGAGCACCAGAATGGGAACCAGGGGAAATCGATAACGACCGAACACGTAGAAGACGACGACCGTCGCCGCGTAGGTGCCCAGCAGCAGGTACAGCAGCCCCAAGCGCCGGCGCCGTGGCCAGGTCATGTAGGCCCCCAGGACCGCGAGGGGCAGGAGCGTGCCGAAGTGGAACAACCGCTGAGTCCCGCGCAGCACCGTCGAGGCGTCGGCGTAGCTGTACAGATCCTCCGTATCCGCAGGTTCGCGCGCGTTCAATAGAAAGACGACCTTCTTGCCGAGCAGACGCAACCAGTGCCCGGGCCGGGAGGTGATGTACGCCAGCGCCTGGTCGGTCCAGTACGCCGAGACCTCCCGGGGTGTGAGCTCTCGACCCAGTGCGTCTTGAGCGAGCGCCGTCGCGTCCCAGCGTTCGTCGCCGGGGTCCCCGCGGCGGCCGATCGCCGCGTACAGGCCCGTGGCGTTCTCGTTGTTCCCGATGTAGAAGTTCGGGCCGAATTGCGAGGTCGTGAGGTAGAAATCGCCACCCACGAGCAGGTTACGGATCCCCACCGGCATCAGGACCGCCATCAGGCCTGCGAGGAACAGGCCGCCCCAGACGAGCCGGCGGGAAATCGGCGCGTCGCGCTGGATCCCGAGCCACGCGACGACCGCCGCCGCCAGGGGCAGTGCGTTTTCCCGGGCGAGGACCATGCCACCCAGGGCCGCTCCAGCCCCGACCCAGCGCCCTTTCCCCGCCGCGCCGGGGTCGCCGCTCGACAGCCACAGCACCAGGCACAGGAAGAACGTGCTCAGCACGGTCTTCTGGATGAGGCCATCGTAGAATATCGCAGGCGCGTAGAGCGCGAGGATGGCGCCCGCGATAAGTCCGACCCTCCTGGAGAAGAAGCGCGCTCCGGCGAGCGCCAGCAGCACACAGGAGAACGCGCCGAGCAGCGCCTGCGCGATGCGCGCGGTTGCGAGGTCATCGCCGAAGACCGCGTAGAGCATGCCCAGGAAGTAGGGATAGAGGGGGGCCTGGTAGAACACACCCTGCCCGAGCCAGTCGCCCGCTGCGATCTGTCGGGCCCAAGCGTCGTATTCCCGGGCATCGCCCAGGAGCCACGCGAACATCGGCGTGTCACGCAGCTGCCAGACATGCAGCACGCGCAGGACCAAGGCCGCGGCGAGGATGCCCGCCACGGACCATGCGAAGCCTCTGCGCTGGGGAAGGGTCACACCTTGGATGCGCACCTCGGACATTGCGGATGGCCGTCCGCACGGACCAACCCTTTCGAAGCTACCACGTCGCTCCCTACGTGTGCGAGGCTGCGCATGCGCCCTTCGAGGGCAAGATCAGGTCCCGACACCTCCAGCCGGCGTTGACGCGAGCGCGTGCTTGTTCGCCCTGCCCGTCATCCAGCTCCAGAAACCCTCGACCGGGTCGAGCTCCGGCGCGAAGGCGGTTACCCTCCGCACCACCCGAGACCGAGCCGCGCGGCGGACGCCGGGCGTCGGCCGCGAACGCGGGGAGAGCCGATGAGCGAAACCGCCGCCGATCCGAAGGTGCCCGCGCCTGCCGAGCGGAGGACCCGGATCCTCCGCATCGGCATCGGCCTGGTCCTCGCCACCTGGATCGCCTTAGAGCCGCTGCTCCGGAGCGACTTTTCCGGCTACACCGACGTCGGAACCGTGACCGAAGGCGCTCACTTCGGTGCGGCGGTTGCCCGGATGCTGGATCTCCGGCTCCTGGGCCTGGACGTCCGCGGCCAGCACGCCGCGAATCTCGTCCTGCACGTCGTCAACGTGCTGCTCCTGTTCGGTCTACTGACGAGCGCCACGGGGGCCCTGTGGCGCAGCGCGTTCGTAGCGGTGCTGTTCGGGATCCACCCGCTGCACGTGGAGCCCGTCGCGTGGATCTCCGAACGCCAGGAGGTCCTGGCCACGAGCTTCGGCCTCCTGTCTCTGTGGGCGTACGTGGGTTACGCCCGCAGGGGGGGCGCGGTCGTCTATCTCGCGACGGCGGGGTTGCTCGCCGTGGGCCTCGCGACCAACCCCATCGTCCTGACGCTGCCGCTCGTCTTCCTCCTGCTCGACCACTGGCCCCTCGATCGCCTCCGGCGCGGCGGCGCCCGGGTGTGGGTCGAGAAGCTTCCGTTGCTCGCGCTCGCCGCCGTCGCTGGCGCGATCGCCCTGGTCGACCCGCGCGAGACGGTGGGGCCCGCAGACCCGGTGCCGCTGCCCCTGCGGGCGGCCAACGCGCTGGTGTCCTACGTGCGATACGCGGGCAAGACGCTGTGGCCGGCCGACCTCTCGGTCCTCTACCTGCATCCGAACCTGCCGGGGGGCACGCCCTGGGCGGCGTGGCAGGTGGCCGGCGCCGGCCTGCTGCTGCTCGGCCTCTCGTGGCTCGCGACGCGCCGTCGCTACGCGCTCACGGGGTGGCTCTGGTACCTCGTGACACTGCTCCCGGTGATCGGACTGGTACCGCTGGGTCCCGAGGCGATGGCGGACCGCTACACCTACCTGCCGCTGGTCGGACTCTTCGTGATCGCGGCCTGGGGCGGCGGCGAGCTGATCGCGAAGGGCCCTTCGCGCGGGAGGTGGGCGCGCCGCGCCGCGGTGGCGTGCGCGGTGGCCCTGCTGGCGGTCTGCCTGGCCCGCACGTACGTGCAGTCGCTCTTCTGGACGAACGCGCTCACGCTCTACCTCCACGCCCTCGACGTCGAACCCGAGAACCCGGTGATCCACCAACAGCTGGCGCGGATCTGGACGGTCCTGGAGGAGCCGGATGAGGCGATCGAGCACTACCGGCGGGTGCTGGAAGTCGAGCCCGGGAACGGCCCGGTGCGCTACCGGCTCGCGGGCCTGCTGGTGGCGCAGGGCGAGGTCGACGAGGCGATCGACGAGTACCGACGGCTTCTGGAGGTCGATCCCGACGTGGCCGAAGCCCACAGCAACCTCGGCGTCCTGTTGGAGCGGCTGGGGTTGCGTGACCAGGCGATCGAACACTACCGCCGCGCCCTGGCCGTGCGGCCGGACTATCCCGACGCTCTCTTCAGTCTCGGCACCGCACTGGTGGCCCGGGGTGAGCCGGACGAGGCGGTGGACTACTACCGTCGTGCGATCGAGCTGCGACCGGGCTTCGCCCGTGCGCACAACAACCTCGGCAATGCGCTCTTGACGCGGGGCGAGCTCGACGAAGCCATCGCCCAGTATCGAGCCGCGCTCGAAGCCGACCCGGAGCATGCCGCCGCCCGGCGCAACCTGGCGACGGCGCTGGAGCTGAAGGAGGCGGCGGAGCCGGCTCCGTGAGCGTGCTCAACGATGTGTCCCGGCGCCGGCGAGGCCGTGGGGGCCGGGTCGGCCGCGCGCTCGGGCGGCTCTGGGCCGACTGGGGCGAGCCGGTCTTTCTCTGGGTGCAATTCCAGGATCCGCACCGGCCCTACGCGGCGCCGGGGGCGTACCGCGGTCGCTTTCGCGTCCCTCGGGTCCCGGGCGCGAAGCCGCTGCCGGTGCTGGAGGACAACCCCGGGAGGGGCGGCATCCCCGCCTACCAGGCGCTGCGGGGCGTGTCGCTACCGAGTGTCTACCGGAGCCGCTACGGCGACGAGATCTCCTACGCCGACCGCTGGATCGGCGAGCGGATCGACACCGTCGACGCGCGGGCCTCCGACGCCGGTGCGGTGGTGCTGCCGACGGCGGACCACGGCGGGAGCTACGGCGAGGCGGGCCGCTTCTTCGCCCACGCGG
This sequence comes from Myxococcales bacterium, assembly GCA_029863845.1. Taxonomy (GTDB): domain Bacteria; phylum Myxococcota_A; class UBA9160; order UBA9160; family SMWR01; genus JACZXC01. The sequence goes on along the minus strand of JAOTUO010000054.1, from coordinate 9,007 downwards.
CCACCACGCCGGAGGTCGCCCACGTCCCGATGATCTTCCGCGCCCTGGGCCACGTCGAGCCGTGATGAGCAGCGAAGCGACCGCTGCTGGCCCTCTCGGCCGCCTCGAGCCTCGTGACCTTCGTCGTGCAGGCGCGCAGCGGCGCCGTCGCGACCACCGAGTCCGTGCCCCTGGCGATCCGCGCGGCCAACGCGCCGGTCTCGGCGGTGCGGTATCTGGCCAAGGCGCTATGGCCCACCGATCTGGCCGTGTTCTACCCGTACCCGAACGTGCCGGAGTTAGGAGGCCCCACACTGAACGAATGGCAGGTCGGCGCCGCGCTGGCTCTGCTGATCGCGACCACCGCGGGGGTCGCGATATCGAAGCGGCGCTGGGCGGTGATGGGATGGCTCTGGTACCTCGGCGCGCTGGTCCCGGTGATTGGCCTGGTGCAGGTGGGCCGGCAGGCGATGGCCGACCGCTACACCTACCTGCCGCTGATCGGCGTGTTCGTCGTGGTGGCGTGGGCCGGCTCCGAAGGGCTGGCCTGGCTCCGGCGACGCCGCGCGGGGCTCGCTGTCGTCGCCGTGGCGGTCGCTGGGCTCCTCGGGATCGCGCTGGCCGCACGCAGCGTGTCGCAGGTCCGCGTCTGGCGCGACTCCTTCACCCTGTTCGGTCACGCCCTGGCGGTGAACCCCCGGGATTCGACGACGCACCTGCACCTGGCGAACGCGCTGGGTGCGCGCGGTCGTCTGGAAGAGGCGGTCGTCCACTACCGCGCGTCGCTGGCCGTTCACCCCCGCTTCGCCGAAGCGCACGCCGGTCTGGCGCTGGCCCGGCAGCTTCAGGGCCGACGGTGAGGCGGCGATCGCCCACTACCGCGCGGCCCTGGCGCTGGGTCTGGAGCGCGCCGATCTACACTTCCAGCTGGGCAATGCGCTGCGCTCGAGCGGGGAGCTGGAATCGGCGATCCGCCACTATCGCCGCGCGATCGAGCTCGAGCCCGGGCACGTGAAGGCGCAGTTCAACCTCCACCTCGCGGAGAGGGTGCGCGGGCGCGAAACGACGCCGCCCCACCCGTAACGGGCGGGGCGTCCGAAGGCTCGGGTGGCGCCCCCGAAAAGCGCCGCCGGGCTCGCCCGGACGCCTGCTAGGGCTCGCGGACGGGCTGGCCGGCCTCGAAGCGCTCCAGATTCCGCTCGAAGGCGGCGAGCACCCGTTCGTGCACGCTCCGCTGCTTCAGCAGGGCGATGGCGCGTCGCGAGGAGTCGACGGCCCGTTCGTAGTCGCCCATCTCCGCGTAGGCCGCGGCCAGGGTGTCCAGGAACGACGGCTGCTCGCCGCCGGAGGCCGCGACCGCACGCTGAGCCAGCTCCAGCGCGCGCGGTCCGTCCCGCAGCGCGTCGACGGGGCTGGTCGCGAGCGCATAGGCGGTGTCATTGAGGAAGTCCGAGCTGTCCGGACACTGCGCCACACCGGCTTCGAGCACCTCGAGCTGCGCTTCGTGGCGTGCCTGTGCCCGCAGGAAGTTCGCGAGCTGCACCCGTGGCAGGGCGGCGCAGGGCTCGACCGCGACGGCCCGGCGCAGGAGGCGCTCCGCCTCGGCCGGATCGCTCGCTCGCAAGGTCCGGGCGAGGTCCAGATAGTAGGGAGTGAACTCGGGATCGAGCTCGATCCCCCGGCGCAGCAGGGGAACCACGATCTCCGGGCGCGCGCGCGCCATCCTGCTCGAGGTGACGAGGCCGAAGAGCACGGGCGCGCTCGCGGGGTGTCGCGCCCAGAGCGCCCCGAAGCGGGCGGCCGCCTCGGCGTACCTCCCGCCCCGGAAGTGCCCCCAGGCCTGGACGAAGGACCGGAGATCTCCGAGGGTCGTCGTGGGATCGATCCCCTGGGTGCCGAGCGTTGCCAGCGCTGCGTCGATCCGGGACGAGCTTCCGGACCCGGCGTAGCCCAGGGCGTCGAGGCGGGCGAGCGTCTCGGCGTCGACGGAGACGGGCGCACCGGCGGGCGACATCGGGGCCTCCGCCAGGAGCGCCTCCAGACGCGATCGCAGCCGCGCGACCTCCGCGGGGTGGCTCGCGGCCAGGTCCTTCCCCTCGCCGGGGTCGCGGCCAACGTCGTAGAGCTCGGGCTCGACGCTGTGGATGTACTTCCAGTCGCCTTCTCGCACGAAGCGAAGCGCCGCGGCGCCGAACAGGGAGGCGAGCTCGGCCGTCTCCCCGTAGGCCGTGAGGCCGAGGTCATCGTTCCCGCCCGCGAGCAGCGGGCGCAGCGAGACGCCCTGGATGTCGGGCAGCGGCGGCGCGCCGAGGAGATCGAGGACCGTCGGGGCGATGTCCACGGTTCGGACCAGCGACCCGGCGCGCCGCCCCGCCGGCAGCCCCGCTCCCCAGAGGACGAGCGGCACCCGCATGACGCTGTCGTAGACGAAGAAGGAGTGCGTGTCCTCACCGTGGGCCCCGAGGCCCTCGCCGTGGTCGCCTGTCAGGACCAGGAGCGTCTGGTTCTTCAGCCCCAGCCGCGCGATCTCCTCGACCACGCGGCCGACCTGCTCGTCGACGTACCGCAGCTCCGCGAGGTAAGGGCTCGCGACCAGCTCGGCGAAGCGCGGCGGCGCTTCGTAGCTCGCGTGGGGATCGAAGTAGTGCAGCCACAGGAAGAAGGCGTCGTCGCGGTGCGCGCGCAGGAACTCGAGGCCGCGGCCCGTGATGTCCTCGGCGGGGCGCTCCTGGCGCTGGATGCGCAGGGCCCGCCCCTCCGTGTCTCGCTGCTCGACGGTCTTGAGCGTCACGTCGAAGGACGTGAGGTCTCGGTAGTGATCGAAGCCCCGGTCGAGCCGCGTGTGTCGTCCGATCACGGGAGCGGCGATCTCGGCCTGGGTACGGAGGCCGTGGGCCCGGAGGGCCTCGGCGAGAGTCCGGATTCCATCGGGGAGGGCGTAGCCCACGTTCGAGCGGACGCCGTGGGCGTAGGGCTGTCGGCCGGTCAGGATCGAGGCGTGGGAGGGCGCCGTGTTCGGCGAGGAGCTGAGCACCTGCTGGAACAGCACGCCTTCCGCCGCCAGTCGGTCGATGCGGGGCGAGGTCGGAAGCGGCTGCCCGTAGCAGCCGAGCGCATCGGCGCGCACCGTGTCCAGGGTGATCAGCACGACGTTGCGAGGAGCGATCTGGGCGGTGCTCGGCTCGGAGTCGGCGCCGCAGCCGGTCGCCAGCAGCGCGCCGCCGAGGGCGAGACCGAGCGATCGGAACTTGCGTGACGGGGTGCGCATGCGCGGTCCGACCCTGGGACGCGCGCGGGTGCCACCGGCGCGTCGGCTGTGCCATCCCGGGTCGATCCTACCCGGCTGCCGCCCTAGCGGCCGAGGAAGAGGTCGATCCGCGCCTTTCCGGCGGCCCGGGTCACCATGACGGTGGCGTCGCGTCCCTCCTTGTCGGCGAAGATCGAGCTTCCCACGTCCTCGTGGAAGGTCTTGGCCGACCAGCCGTGCGACGCGAAGTCCCGCTCCAGCCGGTCGGCGACCTCGCGAGGGTCGCCCGTCGTCTCGAAGGACACGAGCATGTCGGCGCCGTGGACGTTGACGGAGATCAGCTCGGCGTCGGGGTACCGGGGCACGTCGCTCGGGAAGCCCTCGGGGAGGGCGATCTCACCCGCGAGCGGGGACTCGACGCCCGGCTCGGGCATATCGGGGTCGGCCGGTGCGCCGCCTCCCTCCCGGTCGGCGCCGCAGGCGGCGAACGCCAGGGCGAAGCAGCAAGACAGGATCCCGAGCCCGATCGTTCGAACGGATAGCCGCATCGTAACTCCTTTCCTCCCAAGGGACGTGATTCTACTCGGTCTCACTCGCTGTAGCCCAGGGCTTCCAGGGCCTCGCGGTCGCTCTCCGAGAGCCCGCGGAATGCCGGGTCCGACGTGCCGCTCCGACGCCACTCCATCAGCTTCTCCGCGAGCCGGGCCGCCTGGTCCGCATCGCTGCGGCTGCGGTCGGTCCGCTCCTGTGGATCGCTCTCCAGATCGTAGAGGGCGGTCCGGCCCTGGTCCGGGGCGTCGATGGTCTTCCATCGTCCCCAGCGGATGCCGAACTGCCGGCCCTTGACGTAGATCCCGTCCGCATACTCTGCGTCGAAGCGCCGTCGGTGGAGGTAGATCGGCCGGTCCGGGTCGAGGGGCTCGTCGCCGCGCAGGGAGGCGGCCAAGCTGCGTCCCTGGAACGCCCTGGAGCTCTTCACGCCGATCAGGTCCAGGATCGTCGGCGCCAGATCCACCAGCTCGACGGGCTGCGCCAGCACGCGCCCCGCCGGGATGCGGTCGGGCCAGCGAAGGAGCAGGGGCACCCGGACGTTCTCCTCGTACAGGTCCAGCCCGTGAAGCATGGCGCCGTGGTCCATCAGGCCCTCGCCGTGATCGGCGGTGATCACCACGAGTGTCTTCTCCGAGAGGCCCTGTCGCTCGATGGCGTCGAGCAGGCGCCCGATCTCCTGGTCGGTGAAGGCGATCTCGCCGTCGTAGTTGCGGACGGCCTGGCGGAACGCCAGCGACGCCTGGATCCCTTCGCCCGCGCCGGGGTCCGGGGGCGGAAAGCGCTGGGCGAACGCGCCGGGCGCCTCGTAGGGCGAGTGCGGATCGAAGTAGTGGACGAACAGGAAGAAGGGACGCTCCCGATCGCGATCCTCCCACAGCCAGCGGATCGCGCGCCGCGTCGTGGCATCCGCCCGGCGGTCGAAGCCCTTCTCGACGTCCTGGCCCTCCCAGGTCGACACCGAAGCGCTCGCCGTCGCCGCCTCGAAGTCGTCCTGGTAGACCGAGAAGCCCTGGCCAAAGCCGAATCGCGCGTGGAGAACGAAGGAGCTCACGATACCGCTGGTCTGGTAACCCTGCGCCGCGAGGATCTCCGCGAGGGTCTCGTTTCGAGCCGCCAGAGCGACGCCGTTCTTCACCACGCGGTGGGCCGGCGGGTAGAGGCCGGTGAGGATCGAAGCGTGGGTCGGCCCCGTCGTCGGGGTGGGCGCGTAGGCCAGGTCGAAGCGCAACCCGCCCTCGGCGACCCGTCGCAGGTGGGGCGTGGTGTCGTGGGCGTAGCCGTACACGGAACAGTGGTCGCGGCGCAGCGTGTCGATCGTGATCAGCAGGACGTTGGGCCAGTCGCCGCTCTCCGCGGTCGGCGCGCAGCCGGGCCCCGGCGCCAGGACGAGGGCGATGAAGAGAAGCAACCGGCGTTTCATGGGGCGATTCCGTGTCGCTCGGGCGCCGCGAACACTCCAGCGGGGCTCGGGAAGCGGAGAGTGTAGCTGGTAGACTGGGCGCCCATGGAAGAGGAGGCGGGTTCGGGCCAAGACGCCGCCACCGGTGGCGCAGCCCGGCGCACGGCCGCCCCTCGGGCCGGGCGCTTCGTCCTGCTCTTTTCCGGCTTCGCGGTGCTCACCCTCGGGCTGCTGGCGCCGGCCCTGGTGGGTCGCCCGGTCTCCGACGACCTGGTCTACATCGTCTACAACCCGCACATCGCCGCCCTCACCGCCGAGAACGTCCTCGCGATCCTCCACCCCTGGGGCCCGCCGACCCTCTACACCGTGAACTACGCGCCGGTGCACATGCTGCTCCACGCGCTCGAATTCCAGCTCTTCGGCGGGAACGTCCTCGGCTACCACGTGGTGAACGCGCTGGTGCACGCGCTCAACTGCACGCTCCTCGTGGCGCTGCTGCGGTCGTCCCGAGTCTCCTCTCCGGCGGCGCTCGTCGGCGGCCTGCTCTTCGCCGTTCACCCGGCCAACGTCGAGGCCGTCGCCTGGATGTTCCAGCTCAAGACGAGCGTCGCGCTCGCCTTCTCGCTGGGGGCCCTGCTCGCGCAGCGTCGGCGCCCGGCACTCGCCACGCTTCTCTTCGGCCTGGCGCTCCTGACGAAGGCCACCGCGGCCTTCGCGCTGCCCATGGCGGCGGCCTTCGCCTGGGCGCGCCGGGGGGCCGAGGGAGGGTCGCGGCGCCAGTGGGCCTGGCTCGCCGCGTGGACGGCGGTGTTGGCCCTCTACGCGGTCCCGGAGCTGGCGGCGTTCCGCTACGCGGCCGCCGTCGAGGTGCCCGCCTTCGAGGACCCTTGGGTCCAGGTGCGCACGATGGCGGCGATCGGCATGCGGTACCTGGTGATGGCCGCGAGCGGCACCGGCGTCTCGGCCTTTCACGAGCCGCCGCCGGCGCTCTCGCCGCTCGATCCCTGGTGGTTGGCGGCGCTGCCCGCCGGGGCGCTGCTCGCGATCCGCACGGGGGTCGCGCTGCATCGCCACCGCGAGGAGGCCGCCTGGTGGATCGGATCGGCGGCGGGCTTCGCCTCGGTCTGCCAGATCTTCCCGTTCGTCTATCCCGTGGCGGACCGGTACCTCTACTTCATCCTGCCCGGTCTGATCGGGGGCGCGATCCTGTGGAGCGAGGACCTGGGCGCCGCCTGGTCGCGACGCCGGATCGCCGCCGGGAGGTCACTCCGAGGGCCGAAGGTCCTGGCGCGCTCGGCGCTGCTCGCGGCCGGGGCGCTTGCGGTCGTGTTCGCGGTGCGAGCGAGCGAGCGCGCCCGTCTCTGGACGGGCGACGAGCGCCTGCTGATCGCCGACGCGGCGGCGCACTACCCCGACGGGGGGAACGCCCACTTCCTCGAGACGCTGCGGGCCATCGAGCGCGGAGACGCGGAGGCTGCGGTTGCGGCGCTGCGAACGGCCGTGGATCGGGGCTACGACCACAGCCGGGTCCTCGACGCGGATCCGCTGCTCGATCCGATTCGGGGCGCGCCGGGCTTCGAGGAGCTGATCCGCGAGGTTGCGGCTCGTCACATCCGGCTCGGTCGTGAGCGGGGCTACTCGTCGCAGACGTGGCTGTGGTCGATGGCCATGGCGCACCGGTCGCGCGGGGAGTACGCCCAGGCGGAGTCGCTTCTCGAGCGGGCGATCCGGGCGGACGGGCCCATGGATCGTTCGCAGCTGATCGCCGAGTTCCTCGCGGTCCACCAGCAGGCCCTCCGCGCGCGCCGCGACGAGGGCAAGGACGCGCCGCCCCACGGCTCGCCGCCCCGCTGATCGGGAGAAAGCGGGTGGAGCCGAGCCGGATCCCTCCGCGAATGGCTCGGCCATTCCTTTCAAGGCTTCGTTCGCCTGCGGCTCACTGCGCGGCGGCTTCGCCGCCTTGCGAAGATTGGGTTGGCCTGCGCTTGATTTCGCTGCGGGATCCGCCTCGGCCCCACCCGCCCCTCGATCGCGCGGTCCCGTCTTTGTCCTGTCCCCCAAAAAGACGACGCCCCGCCGCGAGGGCGGGGCGCCGTCTTTTTCGGGCTTGGTCTGGCTTTGACTTCGTCTAGTTCTTCTTCACCCGTCGTCGCCCGGCGACGCCCAGGGCCACGACGCCCGCACCGAACAGCAGGAAGGTGCCCGGCTCGGGAATGAAGTGGATCCTCAGGATCGAGAACAGCGCCGTCGTTCCGGAGATGGTCGTAACGACCCGCGTGGGAGCCACCAGCTGCACCACACCGCTTACGTTCGCGGTCGACGACGTCGCCGACGCCGGGCCGTGCGCGAAGCCGAAGCGCGAGCTCGTCGTGAAGGCGTTGCCGTTGGCCGTCGGGATGGCGGTGATAGCGGCCGTCTTGATCGTCCACGGCTGGTTGATCCCGGAGATCTTGATGCCGGACTTCCCGAAGGTGTTGACCGTGACGGTGCCCCCGAGGCCGACGCCCTGAGTCCCGTTGACCGTGAGGGGGACCGGGATGAAGCTGGGGCAGGCCGTCGACTGGAAGAGGATGCAGACCTTGAATACCCCCGCGACCGGCATCTGGTTCAGGGTGAGCGGGCCTGCGGAAGCCGCGCCGCCCGAGATCGGGCGCATCACGCCGGTCCCCAGCCCGAAGGTGCCCTGAATGGACACCAGCGGCGCGAGTTCCGGGTCCGTGAGGATGACCCGCGCGCCGCCACCGTTGGCGACACCCACCGTCTGGATGGCGGGCCCCGTCGGGAACTGGAGGGTGGTCAGATGGCCGAGGCCGGCCGAGCCGTTCAGGATGGCGGTCTTTGCAAAGGGAGTGGTCACCGAAATCGGCGACAACGTCCCGAATTGCACTGAGAGAGTGCCGGTCCAACCTATGACACGGGCCTGTGCCGTGCCCGCGAGCGCGAATAAAATCGCGCCGGCCGTGACGATGCTCAACAACTTGCGCATTTCGAACTCCTCTTTATTCAACCTGCTGGCGGTCCGGGCGCCAGCCATCAGCTGAATCCCGAGCCCACCCATGTCAACTCCGCCCGGGGGTTATGCAACCTCGGTGCCAAGGAATCGAGCATTCCGTGCAGTTAGCTAACGGTCTGAATTGTCTGGTGTTTTCGTTCGAGCGCGGAAAACGCGCGCAGCACGTCGAGGGCCGGTAAAGAAAAACTTTTCCTTTTCACGCGGAAAAGTAGTTCCCTACCGCCCCGGGGGGTGCAGAGTGCGCTTACCCCTTTGCCGGGGAGAGGCGCTGGCAGAGGGTGAGTGGCCGCGCCGGCGGGAAGGTGTCGCGCGACCCCGAAGAAGATCGAAAATAATCCGGGCCGGTCGCTCGCGGCGCCTCCGACCGGGCGCCGCGGCGAAGCAGGGGCGCGAGCGCGGCCCGCGGCTTAGACTGTGCGCGCCCCTCGGTCCCACAACGCGAACCCGTGGAATCCCAACCGAATCAACGACCTGGACGCTTCAAGGCCGGCGCCGCCCTGCTGCTGCTGAGCCTGGGGCTCGGCGTCGTTGCCTACCGCGATCTCCTGGCCTTCGACCCGACGCGGAGCCTCGCCTACGAGGTCGAGAGCTTCTTCTTCCGCCCCTCGCACACCTCGCCGCTCGTGATCCTGGCGCTGAGCCTGTGGCTGGTCTTCCGGCGGCGCGAGCGGCTGCGCGGCCTTGCCGGGCACGGGGGGCCGGCCTGGCTGACCGGTGCGCTGTGGCTGGCCGGCGCGCTGGTCCTGGCGTGGGCCACCTACACGGCGGCGCCGGACCTGCTCGCGCTCTCGCTGGCGCTGGGCGGCCTGGGCGCCGC
>JAOTUO010000349.1 GCA_029863845.1 Myxococcales bacterium | reverse complement strand
GGGCGCTGGTGGCGAGTCCCGCCGCGCCGATCGCCCGCGCCGGCACCTCGTCGTCGGCCAGGCCCGGAAAGATCACGTTCTTGTGGCCGTAGTGGTCCTGCGGAAAGAGGCCCACCTGGCTCCACTCCCAGCCCAGGAAGGCCGCGACGTCGGGGTTCTCGACGTCACCCGCGATCGCGTTGCAGGTTCGGATCATCTCCTTCGTCTCGCGCCACTTGCGGGGCGTCGTGGCCTCGGCGTGGTCGTTGATCGACCAGAAGTCGAGCGCCGAGCAGAAGCGCGCGTAGTCGCAGGCTTCGCCGATCGGGTGTGCCCCGAGGCCCCCCATCATGGGGAGGCTGCGCACGAAGGCGTCGGTGCTGAAGGTGGTGTGGACGTGGAGGTCGCCGAACAGGATCTCCCGCGTGGGCGCCGACGTGAGCGCCGCCGCCGCGCGCCGCTGGGCCCGCGTGTGCTCCGCCACGACCTCGAACGGGATCCGCGCCTCGGTGGCCTCGCCGGGGCCCAGGTGCCTGCCGTAGAGGCGCAGCCAGGCGCCCCCCACGTACAGCACGGCGGCCAGAAGGACGGCGAGGACGAGGAGCAGGGCGATGCGTGTGGGGGACAAGGGGGGCCTCCGGGGCTTCGCTCGGCGTCGTACGCGGCTCCGCCTGTTTAGCGCGGTCGCCGATCGTCGTCAGGCCGAGCGCGGTGGGGCGGCGCCGCGGGTAGGTGACGAGCTTGCGCTCGTCCACCTGCACCGGGATCTGCACCCACGCGCCCGCCGCCCCCCCCGGATCCGATTCGATCCGGCCGCGCTACGGGTCCTTCTTCCCGCCCCCGAGCAGCCCCTCGAGGCCTCGGCGCAGGAGCTGCTGCTCGATGGGCTCGGGCGCCGGGGGCGCGGCCGTGGGCTCTCCCTCCTGGGGCGCCGCCGTGGGCTCGCCCTCCGGCGGCGTCGTCGTGGGCTGCCCCTCCGGTGCCGTCGTCCCGCCTGCGGCACGCTTGCCGCCGAGGGCCTTCGTGAGCGCGTCCGTCAGGGCCTCGCGCGCCGCCGTCCCGGCGAGAGCGGAGACGTCGGGCACGACGGCCACCTTCGGCGGCGTGCCGCGCAGCGCCACGGGGAGCTGGACGCGGCCGTCGGCGCCGCGCGCGTAGCGGAGCCTCGGCTCGGCGGCGAGGAGCTCCTCGCTGAGGGGCTTCGAGAAGGTCAGCGCCGTCTTGAGGTCGAGCTCGCCCGCGAGCGAGTAACGCCCGCGGCCGCTCAGCGCGTAGTCGCTCGTGTCGAGCACGAACTCGCCCACGTGGATCCAGCCTTCGCGGATCTCGAGCTTCCCGTCGAGCTGGTCGAAGGGCGTGTCGCTCGCTCCGAAGACCCGCGGGTGCGCGTCGAAGAAGCGCTGGAGCCCGCTCCCGGTGAAGGTCGGCAGCAGCATGAGGGCGCGCAGCGTACCGCCGGCGGGATTGAATTCCGTCAGGACGCCTTCGGCGATCCGCAGGCTTCCGTTGCCGCTCAGCACCCGCTGGATCGCTTCCCAGCCCGCGCCCGCGCCGCGCAGGTCGAGATTCGCGCCGAGCGTTCCGGTGCGGAATCGCGCCACCGCGGGGATCGCCGCGCGGAGCTTCTCGACGTTGATGTCCGCGAGCTTCGCGTTGACGGCGAAGCTCGGCCGGCTGGCCGTCCGCAGGTCGTAGCTGCCCGTGGCGGAGAGCGCGCCGTCGAAGGCTTTCGAGTCGGCGGTGAACTGGATTCTCGGGGCGTCGAGGTTCGCCACGGTAGCCGTCGCATGCAGCGTCGTCTCGTCCAGCACCACGTCCGCCGAATCGATCGCGACGTCGTTGCCCGTCTTCGTCCCGCGCAGCCTGGCGTCGAGGGCCACCCCCGGGGCCTTGTCGAAGCCCTCGCCATAGCGGAGCGCAGCGCGGGTCGCGTCGATGTGCGCGCGAAACGAGAGCTTCTCGAGGGTTCCTTCGGCCCCGGCCTCGAGGCGAACGGGTCCCGACGCCGAGAGCTCCGCGGGCAGGAGCGCGCGCACCGGCTTCACGCGCAGCGCCTCGTCCACCACCAGCGGGTCGACGCGCAGCTCGAGGTCCACGCGCGGCGCCTGCGCGGCGAGGGGCCCCAGCGTTCCCGTGACGCGCAGGTTCTGGGTCGCGCCGCCGAAGAGCGACGCCGACAGGTCGACTTCGACGGGATCCGACAAGCTCAGGTCGGTGGCCCGAACGTCGATCTGCGCGACGTGGAGTTCGACGGGTGGCTTCGCCGTACGGTCGACGAGGCGCAGGTCGCCCTCGCGCATGTCGAGGAGCGAGACGAGGAAGGCCGGCGGCGCGCCGCCCGCCTCAGCCTTCCCCCCGCCGCCCAGGCTGTCCGTCGAGAGGCCCCGGTTCGTCTGGATCAGCGTGATCCGTGGCGAGCGCAGGATGACGCGAGCCACCTCGACCTTCCCGAAGAGGATCGGCAGGATCTTCACGCGCACGTCCACCGCTTCGGCGCTGAGGAAGTCCTCCTGGGAGAAGGCCGGGTCGTCGCCGATGCGGAGGTCCGCCACGCGCACGCCGAGACCGCCGGCCAGCGAGACACCCACCTCGCCGAACGCGACCCTGCGCCCGAGCCGGCTCTCCACCTGCTTCGCGACGGCGTCCCGGTTCTCGTTCAGGTAGGTGCCGAGATTGTTGACCGCGAGCGCGATCGCCCCGGCGACGGCCAGGACGACCGCGAGAACGATGATCCACCTGCGCATGGCCGGATGCCCCCTGCCGGTTGACGTACCTGCGGCGCCGCCGATTCGATTCCGCGCGCGGCATCGCCGCCGGACGAGAGAAACTGTCTACCACCTTTCCCGAACTGGACACCCTAGCGCACCGCCAGGATGTCGTAGACGATGAGGACGATCTCCACGAGGATCAGGATCACGATATACCACTCGACGCGGATGCTCCGGCGGTTGTAGAGGAGATTCAGGTAGGTCTCGGCCGTACGGGAGACGAGGTCGAGCTTGCGCGTGAGCGCCCGGTCGCGATCCCGCAGCTCGTATTCGGCGGCGAGGTGCTCGTACAGGCGGTCGAGCTCCGGTTGCTCCCACGTGATCTCCGACTTCTCCGTGACCTCGACGCGTCCGACGGTTCGCGCCTGGATCATGAGGACGCTCCCGAGCTCGCGCAGGATCTCCCGCCCGCGGGCGGGGCTGAGGCCCCGTCCCAGGTTCCGCGCCAGCGTCTCGATGCGGTCGAAGACGCTGCCGACGCGCTCTTCGTAGTGTGCGAGGACCGCGCTCTTCGCGAGCACGTCGCCGACCACCTGGAGGCGGCCGATGCTGGCCTGCCCCAGGGCGATCGCGCCCGAAGGGTGCATGCCGTCGCCCCGCTCCGGGTCGATGACGATCTCCGCCGCGTCGGTTTCCGGCTCGTCGAAGCGGCCGCTCACAAAGGGGGCCAGCTCGCTCACGAGGCTCGCCTCGTTCGGGGCGTCCACGTCGATGAAGACGACGGCGCCGAAGCGGAAGAGCACGGCACAGCCGTGGTCGCCGACGCGCAGCGTGAGGGGGCCGTGCGCCAGCGTGTCGTGGCGCTCGAAGTGGCGGACCTCGATCCTCTCGCCGAGGACCCAGGCGCGCGCGCGAAGCGTCGGGCTCGCTGCGGGGCTGGCGTCTTGCATCGGTCCCATGGTGGCCCCCGCTCGGGAACCGCGAGCTTCCCGGCTGCGTTCTTCCGCCGCGGAACGGCGCGGCCGGATCGACGGTAGCAAGTCGGGCGCGCAGCAGCGCGTCGGGGTGGCTGTAACCGGTCCGATCCGCTTCCCTCCGCGCGGAGGGTGTGATGGAGACCAACGGCGAGACGACGGAGACCGCGGCGGGGCCGAAGCGGCTCGGTCGCTTCGAGCGCTGGCTGTCGCTCTGGGTGTTCCTCTGCATGGTCGTGGGGGTCGGCCTGGGG
>JAOTUO010000348.1 GCA_029863845.1 Myxococcales bacterium | reverse complement strand
GGGCGCGAGGATGGCCACCATGAGAGAGTCCGCGGCCTTGAGCTCGACCCCGACCACCAACACGATGTCCATGACCGTGAGCCATCCCACCGCGGCGACCACCCGCAGCCCGCGCACGGGATAGGCGGTCCAGTTCAGCACCTGCATCCACGCCATCACGACGGCGGCGAACAGCGCAACCCAGAGGGGCACGTCGATCCCCGCAGGCCACGGAGCGAGTCGCGCTCCCAGGCCGAGCAGCGCCATGGTGCCCGCGCCGTACAGCATCGGCCACCCGGCGAGCGCCGCCGTGGCGATGGGGAGCGGGAACAGGCGGCCGGGGTACATCGACTGCCGGGCCGCCAGGTCGCCCCTGAAGCCGAAGCTGAAGAGCGCCAGGAGGTAGAACACCGCTACCGAGAGTGGCACGACGACGGTGCCAACGAGGCGCGCCTCACTCGGCGCGGCGGGCCCTCCGCGCACGGCGTCCCCCAGGCCCATCGCGACCAGGGCGATCGCGTACGCGGCGACGGCGAGGAGCCCCCACCGATGTGGGCGAAACTCCCAGGCGAGCGCGCGAGCCGCCCTGCCCATTGGCTAGGCGTCTGCCGGCAGCCGCCGGCCGACGTGAGCGACGAAGATGTCGTCGAGCGACGCGCCGGCGTGCGCCTGCCGCAGCTGGGCGAGCGACGTGCTCAGCACGATCCGGCCCTCGTGGATCATCGTCACGTGGTCGGCCACCTGCTCGACCTCGTCCAGGAGATGCGAGGAAAACAGTACGGTGCGGCCTTCCTGGGCGATCGTGCGCATGACGGCGGCGAGGATGTCGCGGCGAACGACCGGGTCGAGGCCGGAGGAGGGCTCGTCGAGCACGAGCAACTCGGGCCGATGGGCCAGCGCGACCAGCAGGCCGAGGCGTGCCTTCTGCCCTTTCGAGAGCGTCGCGATCCGCGCCGTCGTGTCCAGGCCGAAGGTCCGCCGCAACTCCTCGGCGTACGCCTCGTCCCACGCGGGATGGAGCGCGCGCGAGTATCGGAGGAGTTCATCGACGCGCATCCAGGTCGGGAGATCGTGATCCTCCGACAGATAGCCCACCCGCGAGAGCACGCCGACGGGGTCGGCCACCGGGTCCAGGCCGAAGACGCGCACCGAACCTTCTTGCGCGCGGAGCAGGCCGAGGACGTGCCTGATGAACGTCGTCTTGCCAGCGCCGTTGGCGCCCACGAGGCCGTACACGCCGCCACGGGGCAGCGACAGGGTCACCCCGGCGAGCGCCAGGGTGACGCCGAACCGGCGCGTCACATTCGTGACGCTGACAATCGCGTCATCCACTCCAGTGCTCCATGACGACGTGCGCCGGGTTCGAGGTCTCTGGGCCGTGCGCGCCCCTAGTGCGGTCCCGGCGCCGGCGCCGCCCGGGTCATGGTCGGGATGATGCGGCGGGTGCCGCCGGCCAGCTCCAGCGCCGCGCCGTCCCGATCTCGCTCGCTCTTGTAGACCGCGATCAGCGCGGACCCCGAGCCGGAGAGACGGGCCAGCAGCGGATGGGTGGCGCACAGCCGCTCGAACAACTGACGCAGTTCCGGTTCCTTGCCAAAGACCGGCACCTCGAAGTCGTTCCCTCCCAACCGGCCGATCCCGCCCCACGTGGCGAAGGCATCGAGCTCGAGCAGGACGGCGCCCCGCGGCGTCGCCCAGTCGCGTCCCTGGTCCAGCAGGGTGTAAGCCTTGGCCGTTTCCACCCCGAACGCCGGCAACACCACCAGGGCCGGCGCGGCGCGCGGTGGGGCGAGGCGGAACATGCGCTCGCCCCGGCCCCACGCGAGCGCCATCGGCGCGCCGCCCGCGAAGAATGCCACGTCGCTCCCGAGCCGGGCGGCGAGCTGCAGCACCTCGTGGCGTGGGACGCGGTTGGCGGCGAGCGCGTTGATCGCGTGAAGCGTCGCCGCGGCGTCACTCGACCCGCCGCCGAGGCCGGCGCCCACGGGGATGTGCTTGCGCAGCGCCATCCGGACTCCAAACCGCCGGCCAGTGGCCTCCAGCACCATCGTCGCCGCCCGGTACGCCAGGTTCTCCTCCGCTGGGCCGGTCTCGGCGCCTTCCACGGCCAGCTCCACGCCGTGGGGGATGCGCTCGACCGTCAACTCGTCGTGCAGCTCGAGCAGCGTGAACAGCGTCTCCAGCGTGTGAAAGCCCGTGGTCTCCCGCGAGAGCACCCGCAGGAAGAGGTTGGCCTTGGCATGGGCCGCGACGCGGACGGTGCTCACCCCATCATCCCGTGATCCCGTCATCCCGTCATCCCGTCGTCCCGCAGTTCGCTCAACTGTAGATTCGCCCGCCACAGCGACCACAGGCCGAGGACCGTGATCGGGATGAATCCCGTCAGGTGGTACCCGATGGCGTACGACACCGCCGCCGCCGCCGCGACGCCGTAGAGGGCCAAGGCCGCGCGAGTCGCCCCTTCGAACACGCCGAAGAACCCCGGAGAGGACGGCAGCGCGACGCCAAAGGCCAGCACGCCCTGCAGCACGAGGGCTGCGCCGACGGGTAAGGACAGCCCGAAGGCGACGAACGCGAGCTGAAACGACAGGGCGTTCGTGAGCCACAGCACGAGCGACCAGGCCACCACGCCGAAGAACCGGCCGGGCGCCCGCAACGCCGTGAGGCCGTCGAGCAGGCCGTCGAGCAGGGCGAGCACGCGGTCGGCGAAGCGTTGGGGGAGGATGGCGTGCGTCACGCGTCGCGCGAGGCGCGTCATCGGTCCGGGCCAGCGGACCACGATCAGCGCGGCGACGAGCATGCCGCCGAACAGGCCGGCGCCCGCGCTCACGAGGCGCCCGACGGGAATCCCGCCGATCAACGTGGACGTCCCGAACCCGCCCGCGAGCAGTCCGGCGACCAACAGCGCCAGCAGCACCAGCGCGTCGAAGATCCGCTCCACCGCGATCGACGCGAACGCCGTCGTGAACCGCACGCCCGTCAGGCGGGCGGCCGCATAGGCCCGCGCCACTTCGCCGGCCCTGGCGGGCAGGAGGTTGTTGGCCATGAAGCCGATGGCGGTGGCGTGCCAGAGCGGGCCGAACGGCAGCGGGGCCCCCTCGTAGCGCAGCAGCAGCCGCCACCGGACGGTGCGCAGCGGAAACGTCAGCGTGGCGCAGCCGGCGGCCGCGAGGAGCCAGCCCCAGCGCGCGTCCCGGACGTCCCGCCAGATCTCCCCGAACGACACGTCGTGCAGCACCCACCACAGCAGGAGGACGGTGACGACGATACCGACGCCGCCGGAGAGGTGGAGCCGCGCGTTGCTACGGCGTGTCGAGGCCAAGCTGGACGAGATCGAAGATCTCCTCGACGAGGTCGGTCAGCGCCGACGCCGGGGCACCGGCGGCCATGCGATCCTCCATGTCCGCGCGCAAGCTCAGCGCGCGGCGGAGCGCCGCCGGCCCGGCATAGCAGAGGTCCGCGATCGGCACCAGCTCGACCACCGCCGTTTCCTCCTCTTCCTCGATCTCCTCCGCGCTGGCGACCGTGAACGGCCTGGCCGGCGCCATCACCGGCGTGGTGGGGGCCGCGGGTGGTGAAGGGGCGACGCCCGGATCCCGCGGGGGGCCCGCGAGCAGCTCGTCGAGCGAGGCTTCGCCGAGGCCCAGGGCCTCGAGATATCGCTCGTAGCGGATCAGGCTGCCCGCGAGATCGTCCGGCTCGTCCCCCGCGGCGGGGGGGGCGACCGGCCCCGCCTGTGCGGCCACCCACGGCGGGACCGGGCCCGGCGTCGGCGGCGCGGCCGGCTGGGCCGCGGGCGCGGGGGCCTCAGGCGCGGGGGGGGCTACGGCGGCTTCGAGCGGACCGGTCAGGTCGGCGAGACGCCGGGCGATGCCCTCGAGGGAACGGGTGGCGCCGGTCGCGAGCGCCTTGCCCGCATCGCGCACCAGGTTGGCGAACTGGGCCGGGTC
>JAOTUO010000053.1 GCA_029863845.1 Myxococcales bacterium | reverse complement strand
GAGCGCTTCACCCTCGAGGAGTACCTGCTGCGGTCGGCGCGGGAAGGGCCGGTGGGCCCGGTTCCCATCCTCTACGCGGACCTGCTCCACGGCAGGTCCAAGCCTTCCGGAAGCGCCGCCGACTAGCCCAGCCGGGCCTCGCACTTGCTAATCGCTCGCGCTCGGGCTCCGGCCTTCGCTCGGCTTCGCCTCGCTGCGCGTCGGCCGACTCTCGAGTCGGCCTCCTAGCTCGGGTTCGTGACCCAGGTGATGCTGGCGTCGGCGATGGGCGGCGCCGTTTCGGCGAGGACCGCGAGCTTGCGCGCCACCGTGCCCGCCAGGCTGCGGAACGCCGCGGCGGCCGGTGAGTCCGGGTCGCGGGAGACGATCGGATCCCCGGCATCTCCGCCTTCGACGATCTGCGGATCGATCGGAACCTCGCCCAGGAAGTCGACTCCCAATTCGTCGGCCGTGCGCCGGCCCCCGCCCTCGCCGAAGAGGTAGTACTTGCGGTCCGGCAGGTCCGGCGGTGTGAAGTACGACATGTTCTCGATGATGCCGAGCACGGGAACGTCGACCTTTTCGAACATCTTCAGGCCCTTGCGGGCGTCTACGAGCGAAAGGTCGTTGGCGGTCGTGACGATGATGGCCCCGGAGATCGGCGCCTGCTGGGTGAGGGTCAGCGCCGCGTCGCCCGTGCCCGGCGGCATGTCGATCACCAGGTAGTCGAGCTCGCCCCAGTCGACGTCGGTCAGGAACTGCCGGATCAGCCCGTGCACCATCGGGCCCCGCCAGATCACCGGGGAGTCGTCGGTGAGGAAGAAGCCCATCGACATGAGCTTCAGGCCGTGGCCCTCGTGGGGGAGGATGCGCTGCTCCAGCGCGCGGGGTCTCCCGTTCACGCCGGTCAGCAGCGGCAGCGAGGGGCCGTAGACGTCGGCGTCCATCACGCCCACGGTGGCGCCGGACTTCCGCAGGGCCAGCGCGAGATTGATGGCCGTCGTGCTCTTGCCGACTCCTCCCTTGCCGGAGGCGACGGCGATCGTGTTGCGCACGCCCGGCAGCACCGCCGATTTCGGCTCCCCCGCGTCCGTGTTGCGGCCGCGCGTGTTCGAGGTCATCGCGACCTGCACGCTCTCGACGCCGGGGAGGGCGGCGACGCGGTTCTGCGCCGCCCGCTCGAACTCGGCCTTCACGGGACAGGCGGGCGTCGTGAGCTCGATGGTGAAGGAGACGGCGGGGCCGTCGATCCGGATGTCCTTCACGAAGCCGAGGTCGACGATGCTCTTTCCGAAGTCCGGATCGACGATGGGCCGCAGCGCGTCGAGCACTGCCACGTCGGTGACGGGGGGGGCATCGGGGGGAGGCATGAAAACCCTCGCGGCAGGCGTTCGCGCCCCAACCTAGCGCAGCCGCGCACCGGACGGCAGGGCGCCGTAGAAGCCATTCGCCCGGCCAGGACACGCCGAAGCCGGCGGGCACCCCTCCGCGAATGGCTCGGCCGCGCGGGCTCCGAGGTGTCGCACGGACATCGGGGGCGGCCTGCGCTTGATTTCGCTGCGGGATGCCCCTCCCTCGCGGCGAGTGCAGCGCGGGTCAGATGCTCCAGGAATCGTCCTCGAACATCGCGTCCTGCCGGGAGGCGCGGCGGCGAAGGATATCGCGCTGCTCGGGGTGCGTGAAGATATACAGGTCCCGGCGATCGATGCCAACGACGACGCGCTCTCCCACCTCGTCGGCGGTGACCACGCCTCCGCGCGGGCGGCCGGCGCCGTCTGCCGCGGTCGGGGCCGGCGCCGCGGCGACCGTCGGCCCGAGCGGCGAGCGGCCGAGAACGCGGCGGGTGTTCTCCGCGATGTTGGTCGCGACGATCATCGGGCACAGCACGCTTACGCCGATGTCGTGGGGGCGGCACTCGCGGTGCAGCGACTCGGTGAGCCCCACCACGGCGAACTTCGAGGCGCAGTAGATTCCGAAGCCCTCCATGCCGACCAGGCCTGCCATGGACGCCGTGTTGACGATGTGCCCCCCTTCGCCCTGCGCGATCAGCCGCGGGAGGAATGCGTCGACGCCGTACGCGACGCCCCAGAAATTGATCGCCATCGTCGCTTCCCAGTCCGCCGGCGTCGCGTCGGCCAGCGTTCCGAGCACCGCAACACCGGCGTTGTTGCAGACGACGTGGACGCGGCCGTAGTGGTCGCAGGCCCGGTCGGCGAGCGCGACGACGCTCTCGCGCCGGGTGACGTCGCAGTGAACTGGGAGCACCGTCGCCCCACTCGCGGCGAGCTCCTTCTCGGCCTGCGCCAGCGACTCCTCGTTGATGTCGGCCAGAACCAGTCGGGCGCCGCGCCGGGCGAACGCGCCGGCCATCGCGCGGCCGATCCCGCTCGCTGCGCCGGTGATCACGGCGATCCGATCTCGAAAAGCGTCCATGGCGTCAGCCGAACAGCGAGTCGTGGAAGGTCCGGATCACCGCGGTGAGCGCGATCCCCAGCGCGAGGGCGACCGGCATCTCAGCGAGGCCGCGCAGGCCGCCCCGGCGCGAAAACGGCAGGAAGGGCGTCTCCGCGTAGAAGCGCCGCAGCTCCTCGCTCGCGGTGCGGCGCTTGCGCTGATCCTGGTGGTGGCAGCCGATCAGGGCGAACAGGGGGAAGCCGCCGAAGAAGGCCAGGTCGCTGGCGTACAGGTTGGCCGTCACCAGGTGCAGCAGGCCGAAGAGGCCGAGGCCCATGAACAGCGGGTGGCGGGTGATGCGGAGGACGCCCGCGACCTTCGCCCGTCCCGGGGCGATGGATGCCGGACTCGGCTGCAACAGACCGCCCACCGCCAGGACGAAGGCGATGCCCATTCCAAGGATGCCGAACCACTGCACCGCCGGCTCGTCTCCCAGGTACCAGAGCGAGGGACCGGCGTGCTTGTTCCCGAAGTAGATCCAGACGAGCGGTACGAAGAGGCCGAGTGCGACCGCGCTGTAGAGACCCTGGAAGGGCCGGTCCCCGAGGGCGGCGACCAGGCGCGGCCGCAGCCGCACGCTCGACAGCGCGATGTGGGTCGCGGCGAAGGCCAGCCACAGAAAGGCGATGATCGCGGCGGCACCCATATCCTCCTCCTCGGCAGCGATTCTACACCGTGGGTGCCGAAAGGATCGCATACGATGGGGGGCCATGCCCCGGCTTCGCCTCGCCTCGGCGCTGATGCTCCCCGCTCTGGTGTTTGCCGCCCTGTACCTGAGGTCGCTGGACTACGATCTCGTCTGGACCGACGTGGGAGAGATCGAGGCCGGAACCCTGATCCGGCCGCTGGACGGACTGCTCGACGTGTTCGTTCAACCAATGCACGCGAATCTGGACTTCCGCCTCGCGGGCGTGCCGCAGTCCTTCTACCGGCCGCTCCAGGTCGTGCTGCTCAGCGTGATCCACGATCGCCAGGGGACCGAGCCCCGCGGCTACCGCGCCTTGAGCCTCGGCCTCGGCGCGGCGACGGCCATCGTCTTCACCGCCTTCGCCTGGACCCTGTTCGGCCGCTGGGGGCTCGCTCTCCTGGCGGGAACGATCTTCGCCGCCCACCCCGGTGGGATCGAGGTCTACGTCTGGATCGCCGGTCTTTCCGCAGCGCTCGCCGACTTCTTCGTCGTGGGCAGCGTCTTCGCGGCCGCGCTCGCGCTCCGGACGAGCCGCTCCGGTTGCAGGATCGCGCTCGCACTGCTCTCGGTCGCGGCCTTCGTCCTCGGCCTTGCTTCGAAGGAGCACGCCGTCGTCACCCCCGCCCTGGTGCTGGCCTGCAGCGTGAGCCTCGCCGCCCTCGATCGGTTCGAGGCGGCGGGGCGAAGGCGCGCGCAGCTCGCCGCGGCCGCCGCGCTGGTGCTGGTTCAGGGGCTCATCGCGCTGGCCTACGTGGTTTGGTGGCGCCCCCACGTTCTGGGCGGAGCCTTCACGGGCGCCTCGCCGATCGGGGGGAGTCTCGAAACGCATGCGCTCAGCAGTCTGGCGCTTTGGCCGCGCAACCTGCTGTGGCTCTTCGTTCCGTGGCAGTCGACGACGAGCGACGTGGTGCGCGTGGTCACCTCGTTCTTCGATCCGATGGTGTGGCTGGGGCTGCTGCTGGCTGCGGCCTCGCTGGCGGCCTGGCTCTGGCTGTTGCGACGCGGCCACGCGGTTGCGGCCCTCGGCCTCGCGTGGGTCTGGATTGCGTACCTGCCGACCTGCGGCGTCGTACCGCTGCTCCACGCGCGAGCGGAACGCAACCTGTGCCTGTCGATCTTCGGCGCGGCGCTGCTCTGGCCGGCCCTCGGCGCGCCGTTGCTGCGGAGGCTGTGGCCGCTCGCGCCCCGAGCGGTCGCCGCCGGCCTGGCTGCCCTCGTCGTCCTGGGACTGGGCCAGCGCTCCTGGGCGCGCATCCCGGATTGGCGGTCCGACCTCACGCTGTTCGCGAGCGACGTCGCGCGCGACCCGGTCTACCGGGAGGGCCGGTTCGAGCTGGCGATCGCGTTGCACGGGGTCGGACGCGGCCGCGAGGCGAAGCAGCAGATCGAGGTGCTGCTCGACCCGGGTCCGGCCTTCGCGGGACGCTCGAGCTACCTGCGCGTGGCGAACGTCTACGAGCTGTACTGCCTCGTCAATCGCACGCTGGGGGCGGACGGCGACACGCTTCGCGTCTTCGACGAGCGGTACGGCGGGAAGACCGCTGCGGTCGCCTCGTTGCCGGGCTTCTTCTTCTGCATCGCCGGGGCTCTGGAGCAGGCCGGGCGTGTGGAGGAGGCGCTCGACGTCTACACGCGACTCCTTCGGATCGGGGGCGAGCCGGGGCGCAGTGTCTTCGGGGTGGCGATCGCGCGCTGTCACGCGCGGCTCGGGCGCTACGCCGACGCGCGACGCTGGCTCGACCAGGCGGAGACGACCGGCGTCCGCGATCCCGCGATCGACGCGCAGGTCCGTGACGTGCGTCGCCTCATCCGGAGGGCCGCGCGGCAGCCCGCGCAGCCGGAGCCCTGATGCGGCGTGTTGGGTGCGCGACTTAGGCCTGCGTATAGTGGCGCGCGTGATGCCGAGCGCCTATGAGCAGGCCTACGCGGAATCGCTCCGGAATCCCCGCGCCTTCTGGGCGGCGGCGGCCGGGGAGATCGAGTGGCTGCGCCGCTCCCGAGCCGTCGTCGACGATTCGCAGACCGCAAAGCCGATCTGGTTCCCGGGCGCGATGCTCAACACCTGCTACAACGCCCTCGACCTGCACGCGCAGACCGGCCGCGGCGATCAGCTCGCTCTGGTCTACGACAGCCCCGTCACGGGCACGCTGCACCGCGTCTCCTATCGAGAGCTCACCGAGGAGGTCGCCCGCTTCGCCGGCGCGCTCGCCGATCTGGGCGTCGAGAAGGGGGATCGCGTCCTCCTCTACATGCCGATGATCCCCGAGGCCGTCGTCGGGATGCTGGCTGCGGCGCGACTCGGGGCGATCCACTCCGTCGTGTTCGGTGGCTTCGCTGCGAACGAGCTGGCCCAGCGGATCCAGCACGCGACCCCCAAGGTGGTGCTGACCGCCTCCTGCGGCCTCGAGTCCGGCCGGGTCGTCGCGTACAAGCCCCTGCTCGACCGCGCGATCGAGATGACGAGCCACAAGCCGGAGCGCTGCGTCGTGCTCCAGCGCCCGCAGCAGACTGCCGGGCTCGCCGGCGCCCGCGATCTCGACTGGGCCGCGCTCGCACGCGCGGGCGCGCCCGCCGACTGCGTTCCCGTCAACGCGAAGGACCCCCTCTATATCCTGTACACGTCGGGGACCACGGGCCTGCCCAAAGGCGTGGTTCGCGACAACGGGGGGCACGCCGTCGCGCTCAAGTGGAGCCTTCGCCACGTCTACGGCATGCACCCGGGCGACGTCTTCTGGGCGGCTTCGGACATCGGCTGGGTCGTCGGTCACTCCTACAGCGTCTACGCGCCCCTGCTGCTCGGCTGCACGACCGTCCTCTACGAAGGCAAGCCGGTGGGAACTCCGGATGCCGGCGCCTTCTGGCGCGTGTGCGAGCAGCACGGCGTGAACGCGCTGTTCACGGCCCCCACGGCGCTGCGCGCCATCAAGCGGGAAGACCCGAACGGCGAGCGCTGCCGACGCCACGACCTGTCGCGCCTGCGCACGCTCTTCCTGGCGGGGGAGCGCGCCGATCCCGACACCGTCACCTGGGCCGAGCACTGCCTCGGAATTCCCGTGATCGACCACTGGTGGCAGACGGAGACCGGCTGGCCCATCGCCGCCAACTGCGTGGGGCTCGGAGCGCTGCCGGTCAAGCCCGGCTCGCCGACGAAGCCCGTGCCCGGCTACGACGTGCGCGTTCTCGACGACGACGGCCGCGAGCTTCCCGCCGGCGCGACGGGACATCTGGTGATCCGGCTGCCCCTCCCGCCCGGCTGCCTTCAGACGCTCTATCGCGACGACGACGCTTTCCGGCGCGTGTACCTCCAGCGCTTCCCGGGCTACTACGAGACGGCCGACGCGGGCTACGTCGACGAGGACGGCTACCTGTGGATCATGGGCCGCACCGACGACATCATCAACGTCGCGGGTCATCGCCTCTCGACGGGCGCGATCGAAGAGGTGCTCGCGGCGCACCCCGATGTCGCCGAATGCGCCGTCATCGGCGTCGGGGATACGCTGAAGGGACAGGTGCCCGTCGGCTTCGCGGTGCTGAACGCCGGGGTGACCCGGCCCCCCGTCGACGTGGTGGCGGAGCTGGTGGCTCGGGTGCGCGATGGCATCGGGCCGGTCGCCGCCTTCAAGCAGGCGTGTGTCGTCACGCGGCTGCCGAAGACGCGCTCGGGGAAGATCCTGCGCGGGACGATGCGGAAGATCGCCGACTCAGAGGCCTACCGGACGCCGCCCACGATCGAAGACCCCGCCGCCCTCGACGAGATCCGCGCCGGCCTGAAGAGCCTCGGCTTCGCCGGCCGCTGAGGCGGCCGGAGCCGGCGACGATTCCCCCGTCTTCCCCGGGAACGGCCGGCGCGAAGCTAATCGCCGGAGCGCCGGCGCCGCTTTGGGGGCTCTCCCGAGAGCTTCCCCACCGGCAGCAGCCCCGGACGACGGCCGTCGAACACGAGCACGTGAACGTCCGGCGGGACGGGCCTTTGGCGGTACGCGACGCGGATGGAGTCGGCGCCGGCGATCGCCGTCTGGAACTGCGGCCACGCTTCCAGGACCTCGTCGCGATCCGTCGTGCCCTCCGGGGTCCGGAA
Organism: Myxococcales bacterium; assembly: GCA_029863845.1. GTDB lineage: Bacteria > Myxococcota_A > UBA9160 > UBA9160 > SMWR01 > JACZXC01. Next base: position 9,759 of record JAOTUO010000053.1, on the reverse strand, counting down.
CACGAGCCAGCCCTGGACGACGCTGGCGCGGTGCCAGAAGTCGGCCAGGGGCTGCCGGTAGCGCGTGTAGCCGAAGGCTCGCAGCTTGATGTCCTTGTTCGGGAACTGGTCGTCGAGCCAGGCCATCACCGCGTTCGGAGCGAGCGCATTGGTCGAGGACACGTCGGCGAACATCACCCGTCGCATCGGTTCGATGGAGAAGCTCGACGGCATGTTGAAGATCACCACGACGGACCCGTCGGCAAGCTTCTCCCAGCGCTTCCGGAGGCCCTCGGTCAGCAGCTGGGCTGCTTCTCCGGTGCTCCGCCACTCGTCGTAGCGGTGGACGAGCGGGGACTGGAGGAGGAACACGACGCCGGCGGCGACGAGCGTCGCGAGCGCCGGAAGCCGGCGCGCGAAGGACGGCGCGCGCCAAGAGGCCAGGGCCCATTGCACGGCGAGCGCCGGCAGGAAGCTCCAGAAAGCCGCGACTGTGCAGAGCAGCCTGCGGTCGTAGACGTCGGTGACGACGAAGAGCACCGCAAAGGCCCCCATGACCGCAGCGACGAAGACCAGCAGCCGGCCGCTGGGGCCGTGGAGGAAGACGACGAGCCTGCCGGCGAAGGCACGGCCGGGTGCGACGGCGCTGGCGCCAAGCCCGGGATGCGGCGATGCGATCCGCACCAGCAGGGCCCACAGCAGCACGGCGGCGACGCTCAGCCCCAGGGGCCAGGCCGAGCCGAGGGTCGCCTCGACGCCGAAGCGCTGCAGGAGTTCCGGGATGCGGTGGGCGTAGCCGGGGACGCTCAGGTCGAACGACATCATGTTCGCGACGTGATTCGCCATGAAGGCCAGCGGGAACTCGAGGTCGTAGCCCCCGAGCGCCTCCCCCATCACGCGGGTTCGCACCGCGAAGTAGCCCGCTGTGATCGCGAGACAGGGCAGCATCGGCAATCCGGCGCGCACGAGGCGTTGCCTCGCCGTCCCGTCGCGCGGCACGATCGCTACGAACAGGAACGCCGCGCCCAGGAGGATGATGCCCGGCTCCTTCGAACCCAGGGTCAGGGCGTACAGCGCGCAGAAGGCCGCGAGGCGAGTGAGCGTGCGGCGACTTCGCCAGCGGTCGCCGCGCTCGAGCCCCTGCTGCACGCGGTCGAGGGCCAGCAGCGAGGCGAGGAAGAAGGCGGTGACGAGGAGGTCGCCGTTGCGCGCGATCGCCGGGACGGTCTCGACTCCGAGCGGGTGGATCAGGAAGATCAGCCCGCACAGGACCCCGAAGCGACGCGGGCGGGCGAGGCCCGCACGCCGGCCGCAGGTCGCGGCGAAGAGAGCCAGCAGCAGTCCGTTCACGGCGTGGAGGGCCAGATCGAACGCGTGATAACCGTAGGGCTGCCATCCGAAGGCCCCGCGCAGGCCCGCGTACATCAGCATAACCGTCGGTCGGTAGAAGTTGGCGTCGCGCGGCGCCCGACCGCCGGTGAGCTCCTTGAAGGGCAGCGCGCGCAGATCCGCGAGGTTCTCCACGCGGGCCTCGGTGATGTGCATGAGGGTGTCCTTGTCGGTGAACCCGTAGCTCAGCACCTGGTGGAAGCACGCCAGGGTGACGAGCACGGAGCCGACGAGTACCAGCGGCCAGAAGAGCCGATCGGGCTTCATGGGAGCGTCAGGTCTGCAGCTCGGGGAGGGCGTTGAACAGATCGAGCGCCTCTGGGTTGGCCAGGGCCTCCCGGTTCTTCACGGGCTCGCCGTGGACGACGCTGCGGACCGCGAGCTCGACGATCTTCCCGCTGCGCGTGCGCGGGATGTCGGTCACCTGAAGGATCTTCGCGGGGACGTGGCGCGGCGTCGCGTTGCGGCGAATCCGGTCCGCGATGGCTGCGGCCAGCCGGTCGTCGAGCCGGACGCCGTCGCGGAGGCGGACGAAGAGAACGATCCGCACGTCGCCCTGCCATCGCTGGCCGATCACCAGGCTCTCGAGAACCTCGTCGACCTGTTCGACCTGCCGATAGATCTCGGCCGTTCCGATGCGGATGCCGCCGGGATTCAGGACGGCGTCGGATCGGCCGTGGATGATCATGCCCCCGTGCGGCGTCAGCTCGGCAAAATCGCCGTGACTCCAGACCCCGGGATGCTTCTCGAAATACGCGGCGCGGTAGCGGCGCCCGTCCGGGTCGTTCCAGAAGCCGATCGGCATGGATGGGAAGGGCGCCGTGCACACCAGCTCGCCCTTGGCGCCGTTCACGGATCGCCCCTCCTCGTCGTAGACCTCCACCTTCATTCCGAGGCCTCGTGCCTGGATCTCTCCCCGCCACACGGGGCCGATGGGGTTTCCGGCGACGAAGCACGAGATGATGTCGGTCCCCCCGGAAATCGACGACAGGCAGACGTCGCGTTTGATCTTCGCGTAGACGAAGTCGAAGCTTTCGGGCGCGAGCGGCGAGCCCGTCGAGAGGATGGTCTTCAGGCTGGACAGGTCGTGCGTTCGCCCGGGATCGAGGCCCGCCTTGGCGACGGCGTCGATGAACTTCGCCGAGGTCCCGAAGACGCTCATGCGTTCGCGCTCGGCGAAGTCGAACAGGACGTTGCCGTCGGGATGGAAGGGCGAGCCGTCGTAGAGGAGGAGCGTCGCCTGCGACGCCAGCCCCGACACCAGCCAGTTCCACATCATCCAACCGCAGGTGGTGAAGTAGAAGATCCGGTCGCCCCGCTTGAGGTCCGTGTGAAGGAGGTGCTCCTTGAGGTGCTGGAGCAGGGTCCCCCCGGCGCCGTGGACGATGCACTTGGGCGCACCCGTCGTTCCGGAGGAGTAGAGGATGTAGACGGGGTGGTCGAAGGGGAGGCGCGCGAAGGCGATCGGCTCCGGCGCCTCGCCGGCGATGGTCTCGTCGAAGGGCACCGCCCCCCGGAGATCGCCGACGCCTGCCTCACGCGTGTACGGGACGATGACGGTGCGCTCGAGGGAGGGGATCTCGTTGCGAATCGCGGCGACGCGCTCGAGCGAGTCGTGGGTGCGACCGTTGTAGAAGTAGCCGTCGGCGGCGAAGAGCACCTTGGGCTCGATCTGTCCGAAGCGATCGACGACGCCGTCCGGCCCGAAGTCTGGCGAGCAGGAAGACCAGATGGCTCCGAGGCTCGTGGCCGCCAGCATCGCGATCACCGCCTCCGGCAGGTTGGGGAGGTAGCCGGCGACGCGGTCGCCCGGTGCCACGCCCCAGTCGCGGAGGCTGCGGCTCAGCCGGGCGACCTGCCGGTAGACCTCGGCGTGGGAGAGCGTGCGCTGCACGCGGTCCTCGCCCTGGAAGACGAGGGCGGCGGCGTCGTCGCTCCGGCGCAGCAGGTTCTCGGCGAAGTTCAGGCGGGCCTCGGGAAACCAGCGAGCGCCCGGCATGCGACACCCGTCCTGCAGCACCACGTCGCCGCGAGCTTCCGCCACGACCCCCCCGAAGGACCACATGGACCGCCAGAACTTCTCGGGCTCCTCGATCGACCAGCGATAGAGGGCCGGATGATCCGGGAGCGGTGTGTGCCACTCCGCCTCGACCTCGCGCAGGAAAGCCGTGAGGTTGGCCGAGCGGATCCGCTCGCGGCTCGGCTGCCACAAGGGTGCGGTCACGGGTGCCTCCGCACGGATGCTTGCTCGCGGGAGCGTGGAGGGTAGGGCGAGGTCCGACTCGAATCGAGTCCCGGATCCGCGCCCGGCGGTTGCGCGGAGCCTCCCGGCTGCCGACAATCCGGGTCTCTACCGCGCGGGGGGCCGCGCACGGGGGCCAGGTCGTGGGCTACGTGATCGCCGCCTACGGGATCGTGATCGGCGCGCTCGCCGGCTACGGCCTGTGGCTTCAAGCCCGGCGCCGCGAGCTGATGCGGGAGGCCGACCCGCGCAGGAACCCGGGCACCGACGAGCCCGGGGCGGGTTGAGCCGGAGGTCGGCTCCGCACGAAGGATCTATCCGAGACGCGCCCGGATGGATCATAATCGGGCGCGAGTGACCATGGACCACCCGAATGCCAAGCTGGCGACGGCCGCCTGGGCCGCGGTCTCGGCGGGCGACGTCGACGCGCTGTCGCGGATCTGCACCCCGGACGTCACCTGGTGCGCCTCGGGTCGCGGCCCGCTCTCCGGCGACTATCGCGGCCAGCAGGCGGTCTTCGACTATCTCGCGAGGGTCGGAGAAGCCGCGGATCGCTTCGACTCCCGCTTCGACCGCGTTCTGGTGGGCGACGACTGCGCCGCCGTCCTGCTGAACGCGGTGGGGCAGCGAGGCTCCAAGACCCTCGACACCGATTACATCCTCATCTTCCGGATCCAGGACGGGCTCATCGCCGAGGTGTGGTCCGTCGCCCGGGACCAATACGCCGTCGACGCGTTCTGGTCCGAGGTGCCGGACTCCTAGAGCAGGATCCCCGCCACGCAGGCGGTCATGAACGTGGCGAGCGAGCCGGACAGGATCGAGCGCATCCCCAGCTGCGCCACTTCGCCGCTGCGGGATGGCGCGAGCCCGGCCAGGCCTCCCATCAGGATCGCGAGCGAGCCGAAGTTCGCAAAGCCGCACAGGGCGTAGGAGGCGATCACCCCCGAGCGCGGTGAGAGCGAGCCGGCCCGCAGGGCCTCCGACAGCTCCTGATAGGCGATGAACTCGTTGAGCACGGTCTTCAGGCCCAGCAGGCCGCCCACCTGGACGGCGTCGTGCCAGGGCACTCCCATCAGCCAGGCCAGGGGCGCTAGGACCCATCCGAGGAGCTTCTGCATGCTGAGCCCCGGCACGCCGATCGCGCCGCCCAGGGCGGCGACGGCGTCGTTCACCAGGGCGATCAGGGCGACGAAGGCGATGAGGAGCGCCCCGACGTAAGCCGCGAGGCGCAGCCCGGCCAGGGCGCCCTGGGCGGCGGCGTCGATCAGATTGACCGCGGTGCGCTCCACGGCGGCGTGGTGGGGCCCCGCGGTGAGCGGCGTCTGCGTCTCCGGAATCATCACCTTGGCCAGCAGGATTCCGGCCGGCGCCGAGAGCAGACTCGCCGTGGCCAGGTGCCCCGCGTAGTCGCCGCCGCCCAGCATGCCCACGTAGGCGAGCAGCACCGAACCGGCGACCGTCGCCATTCCGAGGGTCATGAGCACGAACAGCTCCGAGCGCGTCATCCGCTCGAGATAGGGGCGCACGATCAGCGCAGACTCCGTCATCCCGACGAAGAGGTTCGCGACGGCGGCCATGCTCTCGGCGCCCGAGGTCTTCATGGTTCGACCCAGGACCAGCGCCAGGGCATCGACCACGCGCTGCATGACGCCGAGGTGGTACAGCACCGCGAACACGCTGCCCATGAAGACGATGATCGGGAGCACGTTCACGACGATCGAGAAGCCCGTCTCGACGAGCCCTCCGAATACGAAGCGCACCCCCGCATCCGTGTAGGTGATCATCGCCGTCGCGACGCCGTTCATTGCGGCGAAGAAGAGCCGGCCCACGGGCGTCTTGAGCAGGAGCACACCGAGCGCGAGCTGAAGCGCGACGCCCCATGCCACGGTGGACCACGGCACGCGGCGGCGATTGCTCGAACAGACCCAGGCGATCGCGATCATGACCGCGATGCCGAGGGCCGAGATCGCGCGGGCGCCGAGGTCGCTCACGGCGGGGCCGGGCCTCGCAGTGCCTCGGCCAGCGTTCGCGTGGCCGCGACGGGATCGTCCGCGCCCGCGACGGCCGAGATCACGGCCACGGCCGCTGCGCCCGCGGCCCGCACCTCGGCGGCGTTCGCCGCCCCGACGCCCCCGATCGCCACGACGGGGCGCGCCCCGGACGCCGCCACGGCCTCGGCGAGACGGACGAGGCCGCGCGGCGGGTGCTCGGCGTCCTTCGACGCCGTGGCGAAGACGGGACCGAAGGCGATGTAGGCGACCGGCTCGGAGCGGGCCGCCTCCACCTGCTCGACGGTGTGGGTCGAGCGTCCGAGCAGGAGGCGGCGTCGCGCCTCGGCCGGCACGCGCCGGGGCGGAAGGTCGTGCTGCCCCAGGTGCACACCGTCGGCCTCCGCGGCCAGCGCCAGGTCGAAGCGGTCGTTCACGAAGAAGAGGACGCCCCTCTCGCGGGTCAGCCTTCGGATCTCAGCCGCCCACGCGAGGGTCTCGGCGTCGGTGGCGTGCTTGGCCCGGAGCTGGACGACCGCCGCTCCGCCTTCGCAGGCGGCGCGCGCCTGGGCCACCGGATCCCGGCGCCAGTGCGGCGCGTCGTCCGCCAGCACGTGGAGGCCGTACAGGCGCTCGGCGCGCTCCCGGTGATCACTCACTCGCGCCCCGGCAGGGCGATGCCGAGATCGACGATCTTCTTGCGCAGGGTGTTGCGGTTGATGCCGAGCAGCGCGGCCGCGCGAACCTGGTTGCCCTCGGTGTGCGTCAGCACGGCCTCGATCAGCGGGCGCTCCGCGCGCTCGAGGATGCGGCGGTGGATCTCCTCCGGCTCGGGCCCGGCGAGCGCGGCCGCGACCTCCTGGGTGACGAGGCTTCCGAGGTCCGCGCGCGCGGCGTCGAACCTCGGCCGCTCTTCGAGGAACGCAAAGTCCTCCGGCGCCAGCACGTCGCCCGCGCAGAGCACCAGCGCCCGCTTGATCGCGTTCTCGAGCTCGCGGACGTTTCCCGGCCAGTCGTGGGCGCTCAGGCGCTCCACGGCGGCGTCCGAGAGGAAACGGTGCCCGCTCGAGAGCTCCTCCGCGTAGCGGGCGGTGAAGTGCTCCGCGAGCAGCGGGATGTCCTCGCGACGCTCGCGCAGCGGCGGAATCCGGATCGGGACCACACGCAGCCGGTACAGGAGGTCCTCGCGAAAGCTTCCCTCGCGCACGGCGGCGTCGAGGTCGCGGTGCGTCGCGGCGACGATGCGGACGTCGACCTGCGTGACGCCGCGCCCGCCCACCGGCGTCACCTCGCCCGACTGCAGCACGCGGAGCAGCTTCGCCTGGAGCTCGAGGGGCGTGTCGCCGATCTCGTCGAGAAAGATCGTTCCGCCCGACGCGTCCCGGAACAGCCCCACGTGCGAAGCGACGGCGCCCGTGAAGGCACCGCGCTCGTGGCCGAAGAGCTCGCTCTCGAGCAGGTCGCGCGGAATCGCCGCCATGTTCACGGCCGCAAAGGGCGCCTCTGCGCGCGGACTCGCGACGTGGATGGCGCGCGCCACGAGCTCCTTGCCCGTTCCGCTCTCTCCGGTGATGAGCACGGAGACGTCGCTCCCCGCCACGCGCCCGATCGTCTTGAAGGTCTCGAGCAGCTCCGGGCTCCTGCCGACGAGCCGATCGCCCGCCGCCCACTGGCGCCCGACCTCTCGGCGCAGCTCTCGTACCTCGCGCTCGAGGGCGCGCGTGCGGAGCGCCTTGTCGGCGAGTGCCTTCACCTCGGCCATGGCGAAGGGCTTCACCAGATAGTCGAGGGCGCCGCGTTTCATCGCTTCGACGGCGTTGTCGAAGGTGTTCTGCGCGGTCATGATCACGATGGCGGTGTCGACGCTCAGGGCTCGGACGCGTTCGAGCAGATCGAGCCCGCTGGGACCCGGCATGCGGATGTCGAGGAAGGCGATCTGGAAGCGGCCCGATGCCAGCGCCTCGAAGGCCGCGCTGCCGTCCTCCACGGCGACTACCTCGTGGCCCGCCTCTTCCAGCGTCTCACTCAGGACGAAGCGGATCGAGGCCTCGTCGTCGGCCACCAGAATGCGAGCCGGCGCGCTCACGAAGCCCTCCGCAGCGGGAGCGCCACCTGCACGGCGGTGCCCTCGCCCGGCGTGCTCTCGATGCGCAGGCTCCCTCCGTGACGGGCTACCCAATGCCGCGAGACGGCGAGTCCGAGTCCGGTGCCTCCCGCGCGGGTGGTGAAGAAGGGCGTGGCGAGCTCCGCCAGGACGTCCGGCGCGATGCCGGGCCCGGTGTCGGCGACCGTCACCCGGAGCAGCGGGACGCTGCCCTCGACCTCCGTCGACAGCAGGTGGGCCAGCGACATGCGCGTGCGGATCGTGAGCGTGCCGCCCTCGGGCCCCATCGCCTGGACCGCGTTCTGCGCGAGGTTCAGGAACACCTGAGTGAGACGCCTGTCGTCGGCCAGCAGCTCCGGAATCGACGGGTCGAACACGCGGTCCACGCGGACGGCCGGCGCGCTCGCGTCCATCCGGAGCAGCTCGAGGACGTGGTCCAGTACGCGGTGGATGTTCACCGGCGCCAGATGCACCTCGTCGCCACGGGCGAAGACCATGAGCTCGTCCACGAGCGCCGCGATGCGGTCGACCTCCCGGACGACGAGCTTGGCGGCCTCCTGCATCCGCCCGTCCTCGGTCCGGGCGCCGAGGATCTCGGCCGCGCCGCGGATCCCGCCCAGGGGGTTCTTGACCTCGTGGGCGATGCCGGCGGCGATGTGGCCGAAGGCCGAGAGGCGTTCGCGCTCGACGACCAGCTCTTCGAGCTGCTTCTGGATGGTGCGGTCGCGCAGGAAGAGCACGACGCCGCTGATCCCCTGGTCGTCGTCGAAGAGCGGCGACGCGGACGTATCGACCACCACGGCGTCGGCCCGGCGCCGTTCGACGCGCCGCTCGCTGTCGACGGCGGCGCGTCCGCTGGCGAGCACGCCGAGGGCCAGCTTCGCGATCGCGTGATCAGGACCGAGCAGCCGCTCGACCGGAAGCCCGCACGCGGACTCCGCCGACGTCTCGAAAATGCGGCAGGCCGCGGAGTTCGCGAGTTCGATCCGCCCCTCTTCGTCCAAAACGAGGATCCCGGCCAGGACGGCATCGAGGACCCCGCTGAGGTCGCGCACCACGGCTACGCGGCTCGGGGAAGGGTGGCGAAGAAGCGCCGCGTGAGATCCAGGATCCGGTCGAGATCGCTCGATTCGAGCGCCGTCTGGCGGAAGGCGGAGCTGCCCGGCAGCCCCTTCGAGTAGGCGGAGACGTACTTCTTGAGATTCGCGACGAGGTTGTGGCGGTCCTCGAAGCTGTCCCGCATGAGCGAGACGTGTCGCTCGATGGTGGCGAGTCGCTGCTCGGACGTCGGGCGGCGAAGTGCCTCGTGCCGCGCCAGCGCGAGGGTCTGCTCGAAGATCCACGGGTTCCCGAGGGCCCCACGGCCGATCATCACGCCGGCCGCCTGCGTCTCGCGCAGCATGTCGAACACGTCCTCGGGACGGGTGACGTCGCCGTTGGCGAGCACGGGCGTGCCCGGCACCGACGCCACCACCCGGCGGATCACGTCTCGGTCCGCCCGACCCGTGTACTGCTGCGCCCGCGTGCGCCCGTGCACGGAGATCAGCTCGGCGCCCTCCGCGACCGCGATGCGGGCGAACTCCGGGGCGTTGATCGAGTCCGAGTCCCACCCGGACCGCATCTTCACGGAGAGCGTTCCCGAGAAGCTCCGACGCATGGCCCGCAGGATCGCGGCTGCGCGCCGCGGGTCGCAGAGCAGCGCGGAGCCCGCGCTCTTCTGGATGAACTTCTTCACCGGACAGCCGGCGTTGAGGTCGATCCACTCGACCCCTTCGCCCTCGAGCCGGCGGCAGGCCTCGCCGAGGATCTCCGGGTCGGAGCCGAAGAGCTGGAAGGCGACGGGGGCCTCCCGCGGCGAGGTGCGCAGCATGCGCCAGGTCCTGCGGCCGCCCATGACGAGACCCTTGGCGCTCACGGTCTCGGTGAAGACCAGGGCCGCCCCGGCCTCCCGGGCGATCAGCCGAAAGGGCAGGTTCGAGACCCCGGCCATCGGGGCCAGCACCAGGTTGTTCTCGAGCCTCCGGTTTCGAAGCTCGATCGGGCGGAGGAGAGTCGAC
>JAOTUO010000052.1 GCA_029863845.1 Myxococcales bacterium | reverse complement strand
GAGGCCACGGCGCTGACCTGGGTGGTGCTGGGCGCCGCCGTCTGCAGCCTGATGATCCGCCTCGAGCCGAACCTGCTCGAGGAAGGGCTGATTCTTCACGTCGCCCAGCGCATGAACGCCGGCGAGCGCCTCTACCGCGACGTCGCCAGCTTCACCGGTCCTCTGCCCTTCGAAACGCTCGCTCTGCTCTTCCGGTGGTTCGGCGAGGAGATCGCCGTCGCCCGCGCGGCCGTGGTCGCGCTCAACGGCCTGGCCTGCGGCGCGGTGTACGCGGTGGCCGTGCGCGCCGGCGCCGGGCCCCTCGCCCACGCTGCCGCCGCCGGAACCGCCAGCGCCCCGATTCTGCTTTTCCCTTTGTTCTCGATCTTCTTCCATACCACCCTCGCGTTCTACCTGAGCTTGATCGCGGCCTACCCGGCCGTGCGCGCCACCCGCTCGGCGGGCTGGGCGGGGGCCGCCGGCGCCCTCGTGGCCGGCGCCGCGCTGTGCAAGCAGACCGTCGGCGTCGCCCTGGCCGCCGGCCTGCTCGCGGCCGTCGCCGCGGGTGCGCCACCCGGCCGGCGTCTGCGCGTCGCGCTCGCCTTCGCGACCGGGGGCGCCGCCGTCGCCGCGCTCACGCTGGGCGTCTACGCCATCCGCGGCGACCTCGACGTCCTCGTCCGCTCGCTGGTCGTGCTGCCGCTGTCCTTCGACGAGACCTTCGCCACCCCCTACATGAACTTCTGGCCCCCCGGCGACTTCGCCCCCGACGTCCGGCCGAACAAGGCGCTCTACCTGCCCTCGCTCTACACGCTGCGGGTCGGCGTCTTCTTCAGCGAGACCGGGACGCCGATGGTCCTCTTGACGCAGCTCCTCTACGCACTGCCCTTCGCGACGCTCGCTGCCACGGCCTGGCGGCGGTGGCGCGGACCCCTCCCCGCCGCGGCGTGGGTGCACACGGCGGTGCTGGCGGCGCTGACGGTCAATCTCTTCCCGCGCACCGACTGGGGGCACCTGGTCTTCGTGCTGCCGCCGACGCTGACGCAGCTGCTGCTGGTGGCGCCCGGCGCGCCGAGCGCGGCTCGCCCACGGCGCGCGCGCGCCGCCGTGACGGCCGCCCTGCTGCTGGCGCTGTCCGCCGGGAGCGCCCTCGGCGGCCGGATGATCTTCGGTATCGCCAAGGACGAAGGCCTCGGCCCCCGGGTCCCGCAGCGGCCCGTCACGTCGCAGCTGCGCGGACTGTCTCTGGCGAATGCGATCGAATACCTGCGCAACCGCGTTCGACCGGGCGACGCGATCTTCGTCGCGCGCGGCGAGCCGCTCATCTACTTCGCCACCGACACCCGCAACCCCACGCCCTACAGCGGCATCATCCCCGGCATGCGCGACGAGCAGGAGCTCGCAATCCTGGCCGCCCTCGAGGACGTCCGCTACGTGGTGATGAGCGACATCGACCAGCCCCTCTACACCTACTACCGGGAGGAGCTGCCACGCGTTCAGGCCCACCTCGAGCGATACTTCCGGATTCCCGGGAACTACCCGGTATCGAAGTACAATTGGGTGTCGGTGCTGGCGCGCGGGCCCGATCGCGGACCGACCGCCCTCGACCTGTTCGACGCCCGCGAGCAGGGGCGCGCGTGGATCCGGGACGGCGACGGCGTCGAGCATCCCGCTCCCGGACCGGCGCCCAAGCTTGCCACCAAGATGAACCGGCGCCCCCTCGCGGTCTGGCTCGGGCCGCTGGGCGGCGGCATCGACTTCGAGGTCGAGGTCCCGGAGGACGCCGTGTTCCAGGCGGGGATCGGAATCCATGCCCTCGTGGGCGCCGAGGACCTCTTCGAGCAGGCGGAGAAGGTCCGCTTCGAGGTCGCGGTGTCACGCGGCGGCGACTTCGAAACCGCGGGGTCGGTCTTCCTGGTCGCTGGCGGCAACCGCTGGAAGCCGTTCGACGCGGACCTTTCCGCCTGGGGCGGTGAGCGCGTCACGTTGCGGCTGGCGCTGACCTCCAACACCCCGCTCGATCCCGAAGTCGTCGCCTTCTGGGGCAGCCCCCGCATCGCGGTCGAGGCGGCCGCGGATCGGTCGTCCGAGACGGCGCCCGTCGCCGGGCCCTGAAGCCGCGCGTCACTCCGGCGCCGCGGCGCGGCGGTGGATCCGGTCCGCGCCACGCCGAGGCTCCTCGCCGTCGAGGCGGCGGAGGCCGGCCAGCGGTTCACGCTCGAGCAGGGTTCCAGCCACGATCTCGGCCACACGTCTCGCGCCCTCTTCGGTGAAGTGCGCGTCGTCCCAGAAGACCGCCGGTTCCTTCGGTAGACGCGCTGCGACGTCGATGCACTCGGTTTCGCGGTCTCGACAGACGCGACGAAGGGCGTCGTTGTACAGCTTCATCCCCACCGCCAGAGCCTCGACCGAGTAGTACTCGTCTCCGCTCTTCTCTCGAGGCCCGCCCGTCCACAGGAGATCGAGCTCGGCTTGCGAGAGCCCCGGCCGCCACAGCGTCGGCTGGGTCATGAAGATCACCCGGGCGTCTTCCGCCTCTGCGGCATCGATGATGGCGTCGAGCTGGCGCGTGTAGGAGATCAACGGCCCGCTGAGATCCGGCAGATCCGCTCGCAGTGCGGAGGCCTCGCGTCGGTACGCGCGCCACCTGGCGACCGAGCGTCCCTGCCGATCCTGCGCAGGCCGGTTCTCGATCCACTCGGGAACCCGCCACCGGGGTCGGCCGAGCGCCGTGCGCCGGTACCACGGGGCGCCTTCGTCCCAGCCCGGGAAGATGCTGAACGCGCTCTTCAAGAGGTCGTACCGAGAGGACGCCAGCCTCCAGGGCCGCTCGAGGAAGTTGAGGGTCACGAGAAAGTCGTTGATGCCGACCAGGAGGAGCACCCCATCGATTTCGGGATGCTGCCGCAGCAGCTCGGTGACCTGGAGCAGGTGTTGTGAACTCGCGTGGCCGGGTCTGCCGACGTTTCCGACCCAGGTCGTTCCGGAGCCGAGGCTCGCGTTCAGGCGTTCCTGTACGAGGTACGGCCACGTTTCCGTGTCGTCCAGATACGTGCAGATGGTGGTGCTGCCGCCAACCGCCAGGAGTCGATATCGCTGCTCTTCCGCAAAGGGATCGCCGCGGATACCCATCGAGTTGATCGTGAGCCTGGAGGTCCCGGTGATGCCGTGGATGATGGTCGGATCGGGATCGAAGTCCTCCTCGAAGTTGGGAGGCCACACGTAGTACGCATCCGTGAGGGAGCAGCGAGCCACCGCTTCGGCGAGGCCCAGGAAGAGGGCCAGGCTGACAAGGGAGAGGCCCACCTGTTGGAAGCGTCTTCGCATTCGATCCGGTCCCCCCTGGAAAGTCAAGAACCGCGCAGCGTTGGCGACGGAGCCCGCGCGGACCCGCCGGGGAGCAGCCGGCGACTCACGGTGACACCTCGTCGACCAGGTGGTACTCGGACGGGATTCGCTCCCACTGGTCGTCGGCAAAGCGCCTCAGTTGCTTCAGGCGCGCGAGCAGCGTCCCAGTCCTGGAGCCGTCGTCCCCTGCCGCCACGCGCGCACGGACCTGAGCGCGTCGCTCGCCTGCGATCCACCGGAACCCGGAGACGAACGGCACGCGATCGGTCAAGGGTAGAGCCTGGATGTAACGATCGAGCGCTTTCAGCGAGCCCCCCTGCTCGAAGCGGTACTCGAAGCCCCACCCGATCCCCTGGATCACCTTGAAGCGCATGCGCGGGTCCTCCGCGCGATCCGCCACGGCAAAGGCGCGGGGCAGGTCGCGCTCGAACTTGCGGTGCAGCAGGAGGCCCCGAACCACGTAGCCCCCCTCGATCTCCAGAGAGTCGTCCGGGTCGATTTCCCGGCTCGCGAGCTGCACGGTCGCCGTGGCGAATGACACGAGACAGATTCCACATCCGACGAGCGCCGCCCAGCGCGCCCCGCCGCCTCGGCGCCAGGCAAGCGACACCCCATGCGCCGCGGGGAGCATCAGGAGCACCGCCGGCGGCACGAAGAGGCGGTACACGACGATTCCATCGGCCGGTTCGACGCTGAAGCGCGAGCCGAGGAACACGCCCAGGAAGACGAGTGCGTACAGCAGGAAGACGCGCTCGCGGCGACGGGATTCGGCATCGCCGGTCCCCTCGCGCCAGAGCCCGCCCACTCGGATCGCGCTCCCGATCAGGGCGATCGCGTAGGGCGCCGAGCCGCCGAGGATCAAGGCGGGCCCCAGACCCTGTGGCAGCGCCTCCGCCACCGGCCCCAGGAGACCCACGGGCAGGTCACGCGACACGAGGATCGCGAGCTTTTCGAGCGGTCCCTGGGCGACCCACGGATCGACCGGGCTGCCAAAACCGAACAGCTCGAAGATCCGGGACAGGCCCACGAACCCGTGCCTCTGGTTGTAGAGGAGCCAGGGCACGAGACCGACCAACCCGCCCGCGCTTCCCGACAGCAGCTCGCGCGGACGCGGCAGCGGCTCCCAGAGCAGCCAGGCCAGCCCGCAGGCGATCAAGGTCAATCCCGACGTGTAACAGAACCAGAGACCGACACCCGACACGAGGCCGAGAAGGGCCCAGCCCGCCGGGCTGCGCCAGCGGCCCGCACGAATCTCGAAGAAGATCAGGAGCTGAGCCAGGCTGAAAAGGATCGACTCGCCGTGGCTTCCCATGACCGTGAGACCCCAGTAGGCGACCAGGGGCGGGCCGGCCAGGTAGGCGAGGGAAGCGACGATGGCGGTCGGTCGCCCGAACAGCTTCCTGCCCAGTAGGTAGAGCAGGCACAGCGTACAGCTCGAGACGATCACGGCTGCGAGCTTCATCGCGATGACGCTCTCACCCCAGAGGAGAAAGGAACCCATGACGAGCCCGATCATCACCAGCGATCCCCCCTGGTAATGATCCGCCTGGTAGTCGAGGAGCGGCTCGATCGAGCCGGTGAGGATTTCGTGCGCGGCCATCCAGCGATACGACTCTTCCCAGTACTCGGCGCTCTCGGGATTTACCGCGAGCCACACGATGCGCGAAAGCGCGAATGCGACGACGAGCAGCGCGAGGATCCAGGCGTCCCGGGAGTCCGTCTCGGCGAGGTGGCGGCAGCTCGGGGGGCGAAGGACGATCCTGGGCGGGATGGGCATGGCGTTGCGCTTCTCGATGCCGGCCTGGATCCGGTTTGGAATTCGCAGCATCCACTCCGATGGTTCGCAGGCCGGACGATCGGAGCCTACCGGAATCCCTCGTCGTGCCGCATCCGCAGCTGGCATCGCTTCGCGAGGTGCCGCGGTCTGCTACCTTCGCAGACGGGCCGGCATGCACTCTTCCGAACCCCCGCGATGACACGCGACGCCCGGACGGTCCGGCTGCCGACGGTCTCCCGCCTCGCGGTCCTGGCAGTCGCATCTCTCGTGGCGCTGCTCGACTGCGGGCCGGAGCCGGCGCCGCCGAACCTGGTCCTCATCGTGATCGATACGCTGCGAGCGGACCATCTCGGCGCCTACGGCTACCCTCGGGACACGTCGCCGACCATGGATGGCCTGGCCGCGGCGGGAAGTCTCTTTCTGAACGCTACCGCGCCGAGCTCCTGGACCAAGCCCTCGATCGGGTCGCTCTTCACGTCCCGCTATCCCTCCGAGCACGGTGCGGTGTCGTTCGAACACGACCTCGGGGGCGAGCTGTCCACGCTGGCCGAGCTGCTCCGGCAGCGGGGCTACCACACGCTGGCGGCGAATGGAAACTTCGTCCACGTGACGGAGCCGCGGGGCTTCGCGCGGGGCTTCGACGTCTGGAGCGCGGATGGCATCGAGGTCCCGCCGTCGGCGGAGGGCGCCCTGCTGACGGTCGAGATCCCGGAAGGGGAGCCGGTCGCCCTGCGGGCGCCGACGGCGCGCGAAATCAACCGCGTGGTGGAAGAGAAGCTGGGAACGCTGCACGGGGGCCCGCTCTTCCTCTACGTGCACTACATGGAGCCTCATCCGGGATTCGATCCGCCGCCTCGCCATCTCGAACGCTTCCTGCGGGACCCCGACCGCCACGCCGCGGCGCCGCCCGCCACCGCCGCATACATCTCGATGCTCGCTCGCGGCGAAATCCGGCCCGATCCAGGGGAGGTCGAGCGGTTGATCGATCTCTACGACGCCGAGATCTCGGCGGTGGACGAGGCGATCGGTGATCTCCGCCGCGTCCTCGCCGAGGCTGGCTTCGCGTCGCCCATCCTGATGATCGTCGCCGACCACGGCGAGGAGTTTCTCGACCACGGCGGATGGTTCCATGGGATCCACCTTCACGGCGAGGTGCTGCGGGTTCCCATGATCCTCCACGATCCCCGGCGCGCGGGAGCAGCGCGCAGGGTTGCGGAGCCCGTCGACCTGCTCGACGTCGCGCCCACGCTTCTCGCGCTCGCCGGTGCGCCCATCGGCACGCAGATGAGGGGACGCAATCTCCTCGCCGAAGGCGCGCCGCTGGCCGGACGCGACATCGTCGCGGAGCTCCACCCCGATCCGGTGCTGGCAGGGCATCTGCGTCCGCGCAGTCATCGCTTCGCCGTCACGCGCTGGCCATGGAAGCTGATCGCACACGGGGATGGCAGGACGGAGGTCTACCGGAAGGATCGCGACCCGGCCGAGACGGACCCCCTGGACGCACGGGTCGAGGGGATGCCCGCAGATCTCGCGCGCGCGGGAGCCGCCCTGTGGCGCGCGCCGGAGGCGATCGCCGGCGGATCCGCCGCGCCGGACCTCGACGACGAGGTGCTCCACGGCCTGCGGGCGCTCGGGTACGCCGAGTGAGTGGAGCCGGTCCGGTCCGTGCATTCTTCGCGCTTCTCGTGGCGGGAGCCGCGATTGGCTGCCGGCCTCCCGAGTCGTCTCCACCGTCGCGTGTCTTCCTGATCGTGGTGGATACGCTTCGGCGCGATCACCTCTCCTGTTACGGCTCCCCGCTTCCGACCCCGAACATCGATCGACTCGCCGAACGCGGACAGATTTTCAGCAACGCCGTCGCTTCCTTCCATCAGACCTCGATGTCCATGGCGGCGCTCTTCACCGGGCGCACGCCGAGCATCGAGTCGGGAGAACCCGGGAGAACGCTTCACTGGAACGGCCGAACGTGGTGTGGGTTGATTCGCTTCGCCCGAATGGAGGGCGAGGATTCGTGCATTCCGAGCGGGGTGCCCACCCTCGGCGAGGAGATGAAACGCGCTGGCTACCGCACCGTCGGAGTCGTCTCGAATCCCTACCTCTTCCGGCCGGCCGGGTTCGATCGCGGCTTCGACGAGTGGGTCGAAGTGGGCGCCCGACCCGCCAACCGCGAGGGGATCAAGCTCGTCGACGCGAGCACGCACACGGCGGCGCACGTGACCCGCGCCGTGCTCGAGGTCCTGGACCGGCTTCCCGCGGAGAACCTGTTCGTCTACGTCCACTATCTCGACGTCCACGACTACGCGCTCCTCGATCGCACGTACCGGGAGGCGCTGAGCGCTTTCGACGCCGCCTTCGGAGAGCTTCTCGATGCCCTGGAAGAGCGAGGCCTGCTGGAGGATGCCCGGGTGGTGTTCACCTCCGATCACGGGGAGCAGCTCGGCGAAAAGCACGCGCTGAGAGTCGGGATGCACCTGGGCAATCCCTCCTTCGAGCCGGTCCTTCGCGTCCCGCTGATCGTCTCACCTCCGCTGCTCGAGGACGCGTCGCGTTTTCTGCGTCTGGAGGACGTCTTCGACCTGATCCGGCAGATGGGCCGGCCCGTCGAGGCCGAAGCGAGCGAGCTCGGGCCGGACGAGCTCTTCCTGAGCGAGCAGCTCTACCAGACTCTCCGAAAGGGGCGTTGGAAGGCCACCCGCCGCCGCGAGGACGGAAGGCTGTACCTGTTCGACCTGCACGACGACCCCGGCGAGACGCGGGACGTCGCAGACGCGTTTCCGACCGTCGCCCGGGACCACGAGCGCCGAATCGACGAGCTCGCGGATCGGCTGGCAGCGCGCGGGGATCGGCCGGCGACGCTCTCGCCGGACGACCGGGAGCGGCTTCGCGTGCTCGGCTACGCTCGATAGGAGGACGCGTAGGAAAGACGAGGGGCACGCTCAACGTCCGATAAAGCCCGAAGTGACAATTTCCCCTGTGGGCTACCGATTCTGGGACCCCTGGAGGTCCTACTCCAGTGCCTCTTGCTGCTCCCGAAGCATCAGGGTGACGCCGACGGCGTAGAGGCTGGCGGCCGCCAACGACACCGTGGTGAAGCCCCAGGCCATGGCGAGCACCACCGGCACCGCGCGGCCCCGCGTCCCTCGCGAGGTGCGCGACGGGGTGTGCCGCTACGCGGGCCGTCGTCGCAGAAACGGAGCGGCCTGGTCGGTGATCGCCCGGGAGACCGGCCTTGAGGTTCACAAGCTCCAACGATGGAACGAGCGAGCCCGGCCCGCCACTTGCGTCCATCACGGGCACCCGCGCGCGCGTATACGGATCCAGGGTCAGTTCGATTCCGACGACCTTCCACCAAGAATCACATGCTCCGTGAGGAACCGGGCCAACCCCCGCGCGAGCGCGTCATGTCCGCGAACGGTCGGGTGGAAACGGTCCCTGAACATCTCACTGACGTCGACTCCATCTGGATGAAGAACGCCATAGGCCTCGAAGGTCTTCACGTCGTGTTCCGCTGCGAACTCGGTGAGCACGCATTCGTGTCGGATCGAGTCCCGGTAGGAGGGATGAATCAGAACCAGCTGGGCGCCGTGCTTCGCGCACCATGACTCGAGTTCTTCCAGGATCTCCAGGCGCTCGGTTTCCGAAACCCGTTGGCCAACCGCCGAAGGTCTCAGGTTCGAGCGCACGCGCCTCCGTTCTCCGGTCGCATCGCCATGATCTTCGACCTTGTCGATTATTCCAACCCGTATATCTGGAAGCAAGATCTCCGAGAGTGGATTCTCGCGATTCGACCGATTCAGGTCTGCGATTCTGTCGCGCGCGATTGTGCGGGAGAGCCACGCGTAGAAGTACGACAGCTCGAGCAGGCGCGCATCGAGGCGATAGAGGCGAGACCCGTACAGCTCTTTGTCGGTTTTCAAGAGGCCGATCTCGTCCATCCATGATCCCTGCCGAATCGCGGTCGGTAGGTAATCGTTGACCTCGTGGTAGAACAGCACGACATCGGGCTGAAACTCATGTCCGTACAGTTCCAGATACCTGAGGCTCTGAAACGACGAGTACGCCGACACGCCCGCGTTGATCACGGTAACCTTTCGATCCTGGTGCGCGTTCAGCAGGCTTTCCAACCTTGCCGAGTACGTGGCGGACTGCGGAACAAAGGCACCGAAGGTCGTGCTCTCACCCAGCGACAGGATTCGGAACTCCCCCGGTTCTTTGGGGCCGACCTCCGGGGACCGCTGCCCGGTGCCGTTGATTCGGATGTTCCAGCCGTCTCGTTCGTCCGTGCTATTGGGAACCAGGCGCCATCCAAGCTCGACGTCGGACTCCGACGTCTTGTCGCGGGCACCCAGGCCCCTCGCCACCAGCTGCGATTCATTGCTAGTCAATATCCGTGCGGCGATCTCCACGAGGCTGCCGAGGACGAGAAGGGGTACGAACATGATGAGCACATACTTGAATCGGTTCATGTACGTCACGCTCGAAGATCGGGTGATCGGTGCGGGTTGCGCCGGACCCCGCCCAGGGCCCCGAGAGCCGGTAGCCCACAGGGGAATTGTCAGATCGTACGCTATCGGACGTCGACAAAGCGGCTTATTCTGCCTATGCACCACGGGAACGATCGAGGGGGTCCATCCATGAGCGAGAAGGCGCTGTTCTCCGCGGGGGAGGTCGGGGTGCACGAGCTGCAACGACACGAGCGGTTCACTCTTGTGCTCGAAAAACGTGCCGCCAGCGTCTTCCGGTTCTCGAGCCATTGACTCGATGCGCGGTCATCGCGAAGACTGGATCGCAGCAGGCCTACTGCTGGTGTCTCTCAGCTGCGCGGGTAGCGAGACCGAACGCCCCAACATCGTGTTGATCATCGCGGATGACCAGGCCTTCACCGACTTCGGCTTCATGGGCGATCAAATCGTCAGGACGCCGCACATCGATCGCTTGGCCGCAGAGTCGGCGCGCTTCACGCATGCCTACGTACCCACGGCCATGTGCCGACCTTCGCTGGCGACGCTGCTGACCGGGCGCTACCCGCACGAGAGCGGCATCTACTTCAATCTGGCCCCAGGGAACCAACAGGCGGCCGTCGAGCGAGCGTTCCGATCCCTGGACACGCTGCCCGACCTGCTCGCAAGAAAAGGCTACTCGAGCCTCCAGACAGGCAAGTTCTGGGAAGGCCATCACGAGAACGGCGGTTTCACCCACGGGATGACGATTGGCGAGACGACGGCGCTCGCCGACCACGAAACGCTCCACGCATTCGTGGGTCCGTTCGGAGACCACGGTCTCAAGATCGGCAGGGAGGGCCTGCAACCGATCTTCGAATTCATCGAGGAGCGGGGGAACGAGCCTTTCTTCGTTTGGTTCGCCCCGCTCATACCCCACGTGCCATTCACGCCGCCCGACGAGTTCGCAGCCGTGTACGACGATCTCGGGCTCGATCCACGCATCGCGGCCTACTACGCGATGTGCAGCTGGCTCGACGCCAAGGTGGGCGAACTCCTCGACTACCTGGACCGGAAGGATCTGGCGAAGCGAACCCTTGTGGTGTTCCTGTCCGACAACGGCTTTCGCCCGAACCTGCAGAGCAATCAGCCATTCCACTCGAGGAGGAGCAAGGCCTCTCCCTTCGAGCTGGGGGTGCGTACGCCGATACTGGTCCGCTGGCCGGGACACACGAGGGCGGCCACGCACGTGGAGCCGGTCAGCAGTGTCGACCTGGTGCCCACGTTCCTGGAGGCTGCGGGTCTGGGCGAGCTCCCGCTGGATCTACCCGGTATCAGTCTGCTGGCCTCCGCAGAGGGGCGGGGCGGCGTGCAGCGTGAGGCCGTGTTCGGCGAGGACTACCGGTATCCGGCCACCGGGGTCGGCGACCCCGCTGCGGACCTGCTCCATCGCTGGGTGCGGCGCGGCCCGTGGAAGCTGATCGAGCCTACGGCTCCCGATTCGCCGCCCATGCTCTTCCGGGTAGCGGAGGATCCGCTCGAGCAGAATGATCTCGCTGCCGACACCGAGTGGGCGCCGGAGCGCGCCGAACTCGAAGCGCTCCTCGACGCATGGTGGCAACCGGTGGCAGTGCGATCCCCATCCGCCGACAGCGCGGGCCGAAGCGCCACGAGAGAACCTGGAACGTTTGCGGGCGCTCGCGGCCCTTGACGAGCCACACGCTACGCGCCGAACCAGAAGACCACGCTCGTCGTAACCACGAGGCCCTCAACGTTCGTAGCCGGCACCATGAGCGACCAGGGGCGTGCCGCGGATACGCGAGCGTGAAGAACATGGTCAGTGGGATCGCGGCCGAAAACACGCAGGACGCGTTGACCGGCTGAGCGCAAGCCCAATCTGTCCAGACTCGGCTGACGGCTTACACCAGCAGCGAACCGTATCCGTGGTCGAGGCCGTAGCGGGACCCGGCGACGTAGGCACCGCCCAGGCCAAGCTTGGCGCTGCGCCGGACCCGTTGGAGGCGCGGCTCTCCCGCCATGGCCTCCGCCACGAGATCACCGGTTCCGGCGGGGCTGGCGTCGTCCACCACCAGGACGTCCTTCTGCGCCATGATCTCCCGGGGCAGCGGCAGGACGTTTTCCGCTTCGTTGTAGGTGGGACGGACGGCGAGAGTGCGCATGGAAGTGGGACGGAACCGCTTCTCGGCTCTCGCAGTGATCGGACTCTGCCACGCGGCCGCGGTTCCGATCCGGCGGACGCGCTGCCGGGCGCATGGCCGATTCGCGGAGTCCGAGGCGAATCCCTAGATTGGAGGCGATGCAGGCCGGCCCTCGTCGCTTCGCGACCGGAACCCGTCGCTGCGGCGCCGGCCTCACGGCGGCGCGCGTCGCGAGCGCGGTCCTCGGCAGCCCGGGCTGCGGCTCCGACGCGAAGCCGCCGGGACGTGTGCTCCTGATCGGCATCGTCATGAGCGCGGGCGCGCAATGGCTCGCCCGTGCCAGTAACCCGCTGCAGGCGCGGACCCGCGAGCACTCCTGACGTGGCGGCCTTCGAGATCCGGACCTCTCCCCGCAGCACCGAACTACGCTGGTTCGGCGTCGTCATCGCCGCCTTCTTCGGGCTGCTCGGCGGGCTCTTCTGGTGGCACGAGGCCGTCGTGGTGGCACGCGTGCTCTGGGGCGTCGGACTCGGCGTGGCGGCCCTGTACTACGCGCTGCCCCCGCTGCGGCTGCCGCTCTACCTGGTCTGGATGCACGCGGTCGCGCCCATCGGCTGGGTCGTCACCCATCTCGTGCTCGCCTTGATCTTCTACGGACTGATCACGCCCATGGGAGCGATCATGAGGCTCTTCGGTCGCGACCGGCTGCACCAGAGCTTCGACGCGTCGGCGGAGTCGTACTGGACCGCCCACGACCCCGGCGGCGACACCGCTCGCTACTTCCGCCAGACGTAGCGAAGGCCCGGAATCCCGATGCGCGCCGACACCCAGCAGAGCCCGAGCCCATGACGGCCATTCTCGGCATCTCCGCCTTCTACCACGACTCCGCGGCGGCGCTCCTCGTCGACGGCGAGATCGTGGCCGCGGTGCAGGAAGAGCGGCACAGTCGCAAGAAGCACGACGAGGGCTTCCCCGTCCAGGCGATCCGCTCGTGCCTCGAGCGGGGGGGGCTCACGCCGGACCGACTCGACTACGTGGGGTTCTACGACAAGCCGTATCTCAAGTTCGAGCGGCTGCTCGAGAGCTACCTGGCGTACGCACCCCGCGGCTTCAAGTCGTTCGCGAAGGCGATGCCCGTCTGGCTGAATCAGAAGCTGTGGCTGCCGCGCGAGATGAGGAAGGGCCTCGACGGCCGCTACCAAGGCGCCTTCGTGTTCACCGAGCACCACGAGTCCCACGCCGCCGGCGCCTTCTTCCCGTCGCCCTTCGAGGAGTCCGCGATCCTCACGATGGACGGCGTGGGCGAGTGGGCGACCGCCAGCTGGGGCGTGGGTCGGGGCAACCGCATCCAGCTCAGCCACGAGCTGCGCTTCCCACACTCCCTGGGCCTTCTCTACACCGCCTTCACCTATTACACCGGGTTCAAGGTGAACTCGGACGAGTACAAGCTGATGGGGCTGGCCCCGTACGGAGAGCCCGTCTACGCGGACCTCATCCTGGAGCGGCTGATCGACCTCAAGCCGGATGGATCCTTTCGCCTCGACATGTCCTGCTTCGACTACGCGGCCGGCCTGACCATGACGAACGAGCGATTCCACGCGCTCTTCGACGGGCCGCCTCGCGAACCCGAATCGGAGATCACCCAGCGCGACATGGACATCGCGGCGTCGATCCAGAAGGTGACCGAGGAGATCGTGCTTCGCTCGGGACGCCACGTTCACGCGCAGACGGGCATGACGAACCTGTGCCTCTCGGGGGGCGTGGCGCTCAACTGCGTGGCCAACGGCCGTCTGCTGCGCGAGGGGCCCTTCGAGAACATCTGGATCCAGCCGGCCGCCGGCGACGCGGGCAGCGCTCTGGGTGTCGCGCTCTTCACGTGGCACCAGCTGCTGGACGAGCCGCGCACGACCCGGCCCAGCGACAGCCAGCGGGGTTCGCTCCTGGGCACGGAATACTCGGACGAGGAGATCGAGGCGTTCCTGGCGTCGACGAACGCCACCTGGACGCGCCTCGACGACGACGACGCCCTGACCGAGCACGTGGCGGACCAGCTCGCGGATGGCAAGGTCGTGGGCTGGTACCAGGGACGCATGGAGTTCGGGCCGCGGGCTCTCGGCTCTCGCAGCATCCTCGGAGATCCGAGGCGGCCCGACATGCAGAGCCTCATCAACCGCAAGGTGAAGTTCCGGGAGGGATTCCGCCCCTTCGCGCCGGCCGTGCTGCGGGAGCACGTGGACGACTACTTCGCGTTCGGCGCGTCCCAGGAGAGCCCGTACATGCTGGTCGTCTGCCCGGTCCAGGAGTCCCGGCGCCGGCCGGTCTCCGACGCGGAGACGCGGGCGCAGGGCCTCGACAAGCTGAGAGTCGACCGTTCGGAAATCCCCGCCGTCACCCACGTGGACTTCTCGGCGCGCATCCAGACCGTCGACGCCGAGCGCCACGGTCTCTACCGCCGGCTGATCGAGGCGTTCCACCGGAAGACCGGCTGCCCCATCGTCATCAACACCAGCTTCAACCTCGGCTGGGAGCCGATCGTGAACACGCCCCGGGAGGCGTACGCGACGTTCATGTCCTCGGACATCGACGTCCTGTGCATGGGCCATTTCCTGATCACCAAGTCCGATCAGAAGTCGTGGGTGTCCGTGGCGGAGCCGGAGAGGCCGCAGGCACTGTTGCAGGATCTCCTGGCCAGCCCTTGCTGCGGAAACGAGATGCGGGTGGACGCCCGGGGATTCGCCTGTGCGGACTGTGGGCAGCCGTTCCCGGTGGAGGAGGGCATCCCCCGTCTCTACTGGCCCCACGAGGCCATCGCCGACGACGCCGACGTGACGGATTCGGTGAAGGCCTTCTACGAGGAGACGCCGTTTCCGAACTACCAGGACCACGAGTCGGTCCGGTCGCTGATCGAGAAGTCCCGCCGCGGGGGCTACGGCCACGATCTGCAGCAGGCGATCCCCTTCAACAGCGACGTCCTCGAGGTGGGCTGCGGCACGGGGCAGCTCGCGAACTTCCTGGGCGTTTCCTGCCGGCGCGTGGTGGGCAGCGACCTCTGCCTCAACTCGCTGCGGCTGGGCGAGGAGTTCCGTCGCGACCACTCCCTGGATCGGATCGGCTTCGTTCAGATGAACCTGTTCCGCCCGGCCTTCAAGCCCGAGAGCTTCGACGTCGTCCTGTGCAACGGCGTGCTGCACCACACCAGCGACCCCTTCGGCGGGTACCGGGGCCTCGTGCCGCTGCTGCGCCCCGGAGGCACCCTCGTGATCGGGCTCTACAACCGGTGGGGCCGCCTCATGACCGACCTGCGCCGGCAGATCTTCCGCGCCACCGGGGGGCGGGGCCGCTGGCTCGATCCCTACCTGCGCGGTGCTCGCCTGAGCCGGGACAAGGAGCGCGCCTGGTTCGCCGATCAGTACCGGCACCCCCACGAGTCGAAGCACACGATGGGCGAGGTGCTCGACTGGTTCGATCGGACGGACGTGAGCTTCGTCCGCGGCGTGCCCTCGCTCACGCCCGGCGGTGGGCTCGCGGACGCAGGGCTCTTCGCGCCGGAGTCGCCCGGCAGCCGCTTCGACCGCCTGCTCGTGCAGGGCGCGCAGATCTGGCGAGGCAGCAAGGAAGGCGGCTTCTTCCTCATGATCGGTCGGAAGGAGTAAGATCGAGCAAGCGGGCCCGCGGCTCGGCTGTTCGGGAGGCGGTGTGATGGCAGACGAATCGGATTCGAGGGACAGCGGCCGGGCCGGCGAGTTCGAGCAGCAGGCGGAGCGCGCCGCGAAGGCCTCGACCGGGCCCATCGGCGAGTTCTGGTACTTCCTGGGACGCACCCGCAAGTTCTGGATGGTGCCGATCCTCGTGGCGCTGCTCCTGGCCAGCCTGATCGTGGTCGCAGGTGGCACAGCGGTCGCCCCGCTCATCTACGCCCTGTTCTGAAAGCGGCGTAGCGGGACAGACTCACCCTTCCGGGACGGGCTGAGTGAAGGAGAGAACGGAACGCCTCGCGGCCGTCCTGATGGGCTCCGTGGTGGGCCTCGCCCTCGCCTGCGCGGCCCTCGAGGTCGGGCTGCGCACGGCGGCCTTCGTGCTGGCCCGGTCTTCGAGCCACTCCGGGACGGAGGCGGATGCTTCCGAGGAGTCGTTTCGGATCCTCTGCATCGGAGACTCAAACACCTACGGGACGGGCGTCGAGCGCTTCGAGACGTATCCCGCACAGCTGCAGCGCATCCTCAACGCCGCGCGCGGCGCGACGCGCTTCCAGGTGACGAATCTCGGCGTTCCGGGCTCGAACTCCGCCCAGGTGCGGCATCGACTGCCGCAGTATCTCGAGCTCTACGATCCGGACCTCGTGATCGTTCTCATCGGAGTGAACGACTACTGGAATCCCGAGGAGACCGAATCCGGACCGGCCACGTCGTCGGGCCAACGGCTGCATCGCAAGCTGTCGAGCCTGCGCACGTACCGTCTCGTGCTCCTTCTGATCGAGCACATGCGCTCGCCCGGCCGCTCCGCGTCCTCGGAGGAGGTCGTCCTGCAGACCTCGGAGCTTCACAGAAAGGCGGGCGGTAGCGGCGACGCCACCGTGCGTGAGCTTCGATTCGGGGGCGCCCGCTTCCAGTTTCGCAACACGGAGCGAGCGACCTTTCTCGACGACGATGCGCACGCACGGCTGCTCCGGCGCAACCTCCAGGAGATGATCCGTGTCACCGCCGAGGCGGGCGTTCCCCTCGTGCTGCCCACCTACGCGGCCAACTTCGCACACTACATGGTCGCGAACCGCGTGATCGGCGACCTTTCCGGCGACTACGTCGTGACGCCCGAGTTCCGAGAGGATTTCCGGCGGTACCGGGGTCCGTCGCGCGAGGGGCTCTACTTTCCCGACCTGCACCCGAAGGCGCCCGTATACACGGCGTATGCGCAGGCGCTCCGGAACGCGCTGGTCCGGTGGGGTCTCGTTCCCGGTTCCGGCACCGATCTCCGTGCCCGGCCGGCGCCGTGAACGCGATGACGAGCGGCGCCCCGGGCGGCCTAGCCCTCCTTCCGGCCGGGCGTCGCTGGGGGCGCGGTGCGAAACGCCGAAACGAGCACGTGCCAGGCGGCCCGGAAGATCTCGGATCGGTTGATCTTGGAGACGCCGCGATGGCGATTCTCGAAGACGATCGGGATCTCGCCGATGCGGAAGCCGCCGTGATGAACCCGCCAGACCATCTCTTCCAGGAACGAATAGCCGGAGGCCCGCACCCCGGCCGGGTCCACCCGCTCGAGCACCTCACGGCGGTAGCAGCGGAACCCGGAGGTGCAGTC
>JAOTUO010000347.1 GCA_029863845.1 Myxococcales bacterium | reverse complement strand
CTTCGATCCGCACTGGCCGTACCGGCCGCCGGTGGGCTTCGCGGTGTCGCCGCGGGACCCCGTCGACCTCACGCGAAAGACCCTTCCGCGCGATCAGCGCGTGCGCAACGGGCTGCACCTGAAGGATCTGAATCGCGCCTATCGCGGTGAGGTCGCCTACGTCGACACCCAGGTGGGAACGCTCCTGGAACGCGTGAAGCTGCTCGGGCTCCAGGAACGCACCGCCGTCGTGTTGACGGCGGACCACGGAGAAGGCCTCGGCGACCACGGGGTGATGGAGCACGGGCAGAACCTGTACGAGGAGCTGGTGCAGGTGCCGCTCATCCTGCGCGCGCCGGGTCTGCCGTCCGGGCGCCGCGTCACCGGTCCCGTGCAGCTCGAGGATCTGAAGCCGACGATTCTCGCGCTGCTGGGCGTGGACCCTCCGGAGTCCCTCGACGGATTCGACCTGCTTCCATGGCTGCGCGGCGCCGCCGACGCCTCACCACGGAAGGCCGTCGTGGGTGTGAGCTCGACGAACAAGGGGAAACGCCGTCTCTGGTACGTGCGCGAGGGATCGACCAAGTGGATCGGCGAGCCCGGGCGCGCCGGCCGGCGCTTCGACCTCGCGCGGGATCCCGAGGAGCGCGATCCCGAGGATGGCGCTGCCATGCCCGCGCGCCTGGAGCCGGCGGTCGCCGCATCCGCTCGCGCCGCGCCTCCGAGCGCCGACCCGGATCCCGAGCTGCGCCGGGCGCTCGAAGCCCTCGGCTACGCCGAGGAGTAGGCGACCCCTCGGCGGGGCAGCGCCTCCCCGGGGCCCGTCACGGCGCCTCCCCCGGCTCGGGCCCGACCACCAGGGTGAGGCCGCGCACGGCCCGCACCCGGACCGTGTCCCCGCGGCGAACCGGCCCGGCTCCTTCGGCGAGCTCGGCACGCCAGAGCTCGGCGCCCAGGCGCACGTAGCCTGCGGGGTCGAGATCCTCGCGAGCGACGCCACGGGCCCCGACCATCCCGTCAGCGCCGCCACTGCCCCCCTCGGGCTCGTAGGCAACCCGGAGCAGCGGAAACAGGACGACGTCCTTCAGGAGCCAAGCGCCGAACAGGACGAGTGCGAGCCGCTGGGAGAGGCCCCACCAGCGAACCCCGGCCACGAGCAGGCCCCCCACGACGACCCAGCCCGGAATTTGCAGGAGCACGTACTTCCCGACGACCCAGGCGCGTCCGTGGGGCTCTCGCGTCACGCGTCAAATCTTCCTCATCCCCGGGCAGATCGCCCGTCGGACTCCGTCTCCAGCAGCCCCGGTGGACCCACGAGGCGATGGTGTAAGATGGTGCCCCTCGAGAGGCTTTCGGTGAAGCGAATCGTCGCACTGCTTGCGCTCGGCCTGTTTCTCGCGCCGCCGGCGTCCGCGCTCGTCATCGCCTCGGAAGCCGCGAACGATACGCCACCGGCCGACGACCCCGGGTTCGACAACGTCGGCACGCTGAGCGTCTTCAGCGGCGTGTACCTCGGCTACGGCTGGGTGCTCACGGCACGCCACACGGGCCTCTACGACGTCGTCTTCGGTGGGGTCACCTATCCGCGGGTTCCGGATTCCGAGGTCATCATCGAGCACGACGCCTCGAACGACGCGGACCTGCGGATGTATCAGGTCGATCCGTGGCCGGACCTGCCTCCGCTGGCCATCCGCTCCGACCCGCTCCCCGATCCCGGCACGACGACCACCGACGTGGTCATGGTCGGGAACGGCTGGGCCGCCGGCGACCCGGTCATCGACCAACCCGGACCCGGCAACGACTGCGCAGAGAGCCTGCCCTTTCCACCAACCTCTCCGTGCGGCTTCCTCTGGAACTTGACGGGGGAGCCGTTCAAGCGGATTCGCTGGGCAACCAACCGGATCCAGGCCCTCGAGCCGGACTTCACCTTCACGGGCAACTCCTACATCACGGAATCCTTCGCCACCCAGTTCGACCGCAACCTTCCCACGCCCCACGAAGCCCAGGTCGCGAACGGCGACTCGGGCGCCGCCGTCTTCATCCAGAACGGCGGCAGCTGGGAGCTGGCCGGGATCCTGCATGCGAGGGATACGTTCGGGTCCCAGCCGACGAACTCCGCGGTCTACGGCAACCGCAGCTTCGCCGCCGATCTCTCCTTCTACCGGGACCAGATCGTCCCGATCGTCTACCCGACCTGCTTTCCCGCCGACTGCGGCCCCTGCAACAACAGCGTGGACGACGACGGGGACGGGTTCATCGACGACGGGGACGACCCCGGCTGCCGGGATCCGGACTGGCCCACCGAATCGCCCCAGTGCGACGACGGCATCGACAACGACGGGGACGGGGCCATCGACATCCTCGACCTCACCTGCGGCAACGCCTGGCAGCCCTCGGAGTCCCCGACCGGCTGCGGCCTGGGGGCGGAGCTGGCCCTGCTCCTGCCGCCGCTGCTGCTCTGGCGCCGCCGGCGCCGGTAGCCGAGCCCGCCGCCCACCAACCCATCCGCGGAGGATTCGAACGTGGCGCAGGACGCCGTTCGCTACGAGCTTCGGGACGCGGTCGCCGTTCTCCACTTCGACGACGGCAAGGCGAACGCCTTCTCCCACGGCGCCATCGAGACCCTGCACGCGCACCTCGACCGGGCGGACAAGGATGCGAAGGCGGTGCTGCTCACCGGGCGCCCGGGGCGCTTCTCGGGCGGCTTCGACCTCGCGGTGATGCGCTCCGGCGGCGACGCCGTGCGCGGGTTGGTGACGGCCGGGGCCGAGCTCTTCCTGCGCATGTTCGCGCTGCCCCAGCCCAACGTCGTCGCCTGCACCGGCCACGCCGTGGCGGCGGGTGCCCTCGCGCTGCTCGCCGCCGACGCGCGCTTCGGCGCGCGGGGGGACTTCAAGATCGGCCTCAACGAGGTGGGGATCGGCATGACGCTGCCGGTCTTCGCCGTCGAGCTGGCGCGCCATCGGCTCTCGAAGCGGCACTTCCAGCGCGCGACGATCCAGGCCGAGCTCTACGCGCCGGACGCGGCCGTGGACGCGGGCTTCCTCGATCGCGTCGTGAACCCCGAGTCGCTCTTCGATGCCGCCTTCGCCGAGGCCGCCCGCCTCGCGGAGCTGCCCCAGCCCGCCTTCGCGAATACGAAGGCGAGCGCCCGCGCCGCCACGCTCTCGAGCATCCGCGAGACCCTCGAAGAGGACATGCGGAAGATGACGCAGGGGCCCGCGGCGTAGCGGCGACCGGCGCGAGTCGACGGTGCCCGCTCAGACGGCGGCCGACTCCCTGCGCCGAACGGCGTGGCATCTCGCGCTGCTCGTCGCCGTCAGCGCCGGCTACGAGTCGCTCTTCCTCCATCACGGGCTGAACCTCTTCGATGAGGGCTGGCCGGCGTATGCCGCCATGCGGCTGCGGGCAGGCGGCGTCCTCTACCGGGACGTCTTCTTCCCCTTCCCGCCGGGGCACCTGCTTCCGGCGCAGATCGCCTTTGCCCTCGACCCGCCGGGAATCGTGCTCTCGCGGGTGTTCTACTCGGCATTCAACACGCTGGCGTGCGTCGGGATCTACTGCCTCGGGCGTCGTCTGATGCCGTCGTCCTTCGCACTGCTCGGCGCCCTGCTGCTGGCGATCGCCGCCCCGCGCTCGCACTGGCACCACCTGCTGTTCGGCTACCGCTACCTCGTGTTCAGCATCGGAACGCTCCTGTTCTTCGCACGGCACCTGCGCAGCGGCGACGCCCGCTGGATGCTGCCGGCGGGTCTCTGCACCGGCGTCGCCCTGATCTTCCGGATCACTCCGGCGTTCGCGACGATCGGCGCGGTGGCGCTCGCCCTGCTGGCGGCCGGCGGCGGCTGGAATCGGCGGCTGCGCGACGGGGGCTGGTTCGCCCTCGGATTCTTCCTGGCGGCAACACCCGTACTGGTGTGGCTCGCGGCCGGCGCCGGCCTCGACGCGGTCTGGCGCGAGGTGGT
>JAOTUO010000051.1 GCA_029863845.1 Myxococcales bacterium | reverse complement strand
CAAGGCGGACGCGCTGATCGAGACCCTGCGCGAGACCTTCGACCGCCAGGAGCGGATCGCCCTGTTCCGGCGTCTGCACCGCATCAT
The DNA here is from genome assembly GCA_029863845.1 of Myxococcales bacterium. Lineage (GTDB taxonomy): Bacteria > Myxococcota_A > UBA9160 > UBA9160 > SMWR01 > JACZXC01. The sequence continues at coordinate 16,988 of JAOTUO010000051.1, read as the reverse complement.
CTACGACGAGCAGGCCTACACGTTCTTCTACGTGCCGAAGACCGTCTACTGCTGGTCGAAGGAGGTGAAGGGCGTTCGCTTCGCCAAGCTGCGCCCGATGGCCAACACGCTCCCGTGGTGGGTGGACGCGGGGCCCTGACCTGGACCGGGGCGCGCGCGGCGCTTATGTTCCGCCGCGCCATGGGCCCGGACGCGTAGCGGCCATGCGTGAACGTACGGCGCGCTGGATCGGCGCAGGGGTGCTCCTAGCGGCCATCGCGTTCGGCTCCGTCGCGCGCATCCACACGGCGCTCTCGCTGCCCGGCTTCGACGCGACGCGCGCCGAGGGGATGCTCCAAAGCGACCCGGCGCTGCTCTACTACATCACGCAGCGCATCCTCGAAGCGGGCGGCCTGCCGCCGGAGGACTTCCGCAGCGACCCGCGGATCGAGCATCCCGCGGAGAGCGACGTCCCGGCGATGTTCACGGTGGGGCAGGAGTTCTTCGTCGCATGGGCGTACCGTCTCCTGGGCGACGACCTGCCCCTTCACGTGTTCTGCGTGATCGCCATGGGGGTGTTCGCGAGCCTGTGCGCCATCGGGGTCTACGGCCTGACCCGCGAGCTGACCGGGAAGGTGTCCTGGGCGGCGTTTGCTGTCGGCGTGTACGCGATCACGCCCGCCAACTACAGGACGGTCGGCTTCATCCTCGTGCGCGAGGACTTCAGCCTGCCGTTCTTCGCGCTTCACCTGTGGCTGCTGGCGCGGGCCGTCCGCGTGCAGACCCCGATCTCGATCGCGATCGCCGCCCTGGCGCTGGCGGCGGCGCTCGCGACCTGGCACGCCATGGCCTTCGTGGTGACCCTCGGCGCGGGCTGCGTGTTCGCCTGGTTCCTGCGCAGCGGCCAGGATCCGCTCTCGACCCGGCGCTCCTGGTGGATTCCGGCCGTGCTGGCCGGCGCGTCGCTGGTCGTTCCGGTGCTGCGCGCGAAGCTCTTCCTGCTCTCCGTCCCGATGCAGATCGCGGTGGCGATGCCCGTGGCGGCGGCGTTCGCGAGGCGTTCGCGCAACCCCGCCGCCGCGCGCGTTCTCGGCGGAGTCGCCGCCTGGATCGTGGCGTTCACCGTGTCCCTGGCGTTGACGCGCCTGGTGGCGGGCGAAGCGGGCGACTACGGGCACGTGCTGGAGTTCGTGTGGAGCAAGGTCCGCCACCTGGGGGTCCGGCCCGAGGACCCGCTGGAGCTTTCGTTCGGCGCGCGGCTGCTGTGGCAGGGCCCGTTCGCCACCGGCTCGCCGGCGCAGCTGCTGCGCGCGCTCGCGGCGGCGGGTGTGCTTCTGCCCGTCGCCGTGCTGGCCGCGGTCCCGCGCTGGAGGAGCGGACGCGGAGACGGTCGCGAGCCGGTGCTGATGGCCTTCGCCCTGGTGTGCATCGTGGCGGCGCTGCTGATGCGCCGGCTGGAGGTCCTGTGCGGCCTGGTCGCGCCCGTGGCGCTGGCCGTCCTGCTGAGCCGGCTGCGCCCGGTGCCCGTCGCCGCCTGGACGGTCGGGCTCGCGCTGGTGCAGGCCGCCGTCTTCGCGAACCACCTGGCCGGCTACAGCCTGAACCGCTGGTACGACGCGCAGAGGACGGCGGCGCTCTCCGAGGCCATCGACTGGATGCGGGCGCACCTTCCGGGCGAGGGCGCCATCGCGGCCGACTTCGTCAGCTCCCCGGCGATCCTCGCGCACACCGGTCGTCCGGTCGTCCTCCAGCCCAAGTACGAGACGCGGCGCAGTCGCGAACGGATCGAGCGATTCCTCGAGGCGCTCTACCGGAGATCGCCGTCCGATTTCCGGCGCGTCCTGGTCGACGAGTTCGACGCCCGCTACCTGCTCGTCGACCTGCCCCTGCTCTTCGACTCGCGGTACCAGGCGGGCATTGCGTACGGCGTGACGCGCGTGCCCGCGGGCAGCGCTGCCGCGGCGCTCCTGCACCCGGAAGCCGAGGTCTACGCGAACGTGGCGGGCTTCCGGCTGCTCTACGCGACCTCGGGAGAGCTGCCGCTCCTCCGGATCTACGAGCTGGAGGCGCCGGTCCCGCCCTAGGGGCTCGCCGCGGGCCCGGGCTCGAGGCGGTAGACGAACCACTCGCGGCCGCTCAGCGCGGCCGACGGAAACGACGCGACCCGCCGATAGCGTTGCCCCTCGAGCATGGCCTCCTCCCGCGGCGAGAGCCGCCGGTCGGTGCGCGACAGGAGCAGCCAGTTCGGAGGCTCGCGGGACCAGTCCTCCGGCGGCAGGTAGCGCAGGCTCTTGTCGGTGCGCAGGTGCGGCGCGTAGAAGGCGAGCAGCATCGCGTCGAGCCGCTCGTTGACGCCGCCGAGCGTGATGGTGTTCGTCGTCTCGCGCTCGGCGATGGTGCGCAGCGCCGCGTGGAACGAGCCGCGACCGTCCCGCAGCAGCGTCGCCGTGTGCAGACCGTTGCCGAGGGCCACGCACGCCGCGACGCCGCCCACGGCCCAGGCGGCGGCGCGCCCGCGGACGGCGACCCGCGCCGCGAGGTCCGTGAGCAGCAGCAGGCCGAAGGCGACGCTCACGAGGAAGTAGCGGACAAAGAGCACCTCGGGCTCGGTCGCGAGCACCAGCAGCGCCGGCGAAACCACGGCGGCGACAAACAGCCCGACCCACTCGTCGCGGCCCTCGCGGCGCAGCGCCGCGAGCGCGACCCCGCAGGCGAGCGCGGCGGCGCCCGCGGCGAGCCAGGCGCCGATCCCCGCGCCCGGTCCGCCCACCGCGTAGGAGAGCGCGGACACGACGACCTCGCCCAGGCGGTAGTCGGGGCCGCCGCCCATACGCAGGAAGCGCAGGTCCACGAGCCACAGTCCCGCGAGGAAGAGCAGCGGCACGGCGTGGTAGCCCAGCCACCGCCACGCCGCCTCGCGCCGCTGCGCGCTCGCCTTTGGGAGCGCCACCGCCGTCCAGGCGGCGATCCCGAGAAAGACGTGCAGGAACGAGAGATGCGAGAGGAAGCCCCCGATCGCGCACAGCGCGTACAGCGCGGTGTCGGCGGGGCGCCGCTGCGACAGGAACCGCCGCGTGACGAGCAGGCTCGCGACCGCGAAGAGGAGCAGCAGCGCGTAGCCCCGCGCCTCCGAGGAGTAGTGGACGAGCAGGTACGAGTTTCCGAGCAGCAGCGCCGCCAGCAGCGGCCCGGCGCGGCCGCGTCCGCGCGCCCATACGCAGGCCAGCGCCACGGTGCCCACGCCGGCGACGAGCGAGTGGAGGCGGTACACGAAGAAGTCCCGCGGCTCGCCGATCGCCTGCAGGAACCAGGAGTTCAGGTAGTGGTTGTTGTCGTGGTGGATGGCGTCGAGGACGCCGAGTGGCGAGCCGAGCTCGCGCACGAGCAGGACGCTCCAGACCTCGTCGAGCCAGAGCTCCGTCTGGCAGGCCGACGCGCGAAGGGCCGCGGCCCAGGCGAGGAGCACCAACAGTCCCGCCGCGGCGAGCCAATCCCCCGCCGCGCCGGCGCGCGGCCCTTCGGGACCCGAGGATCCGGGAGCTTCCGCGACCAAGGTACGAAGTGTGCCCTCGCTGCTGGCGCGACGAGCGCCGCTGGATCATCGCGATGATGTACGAGGGCTCGGGAGGGTGCCAGCGCGTTTCTCGAGGCAAGTGCTGAACCGCCGCCGCGGGAGCGCCGCGGCGAGGGGCCCCGCCGGGTCCGCGGCCCCTCGTCCTCACGGACTTCGAAACGGGGGCGCTACAGCTTGGGGGCAGGCCCGTGCGCGCGGCTCGCCGCCGGCGGCGCCGCGGTCCGGCCGCCGCTTCGGCTACCCTGGCGGCGGGTCCACCAGCCCGGAGGCGTGAACGATGGACGACCGCAGCCCGGGCGTGCTTCCCTTCGAGGAGATCAGTCCCTGGGTTCGCGCGCCCGAGGACCCGACGGGTCCGCTGACCGGCGACCTGCGAGCCGACGTCGTCGTCATCGGAGCGGGCTACACCGGGTTGTCGACCGCGCTCTCGCTGCGGGCGCAGGGCGCCGACGTCGTGGTCCTCGAGCAGGGATTCGCGGGGTCCGGCGCCAGCGGGCGCAACGCGGGTCACGTGGCGCCCACCATCGGGAAGGACATCCCCTCGCTGCTCCGCTTCTTCGGCAGCGAGCGCGCCGCGAAGCTGGTTCGCTTCGCCGACGCGGCGGTCGCCTACGCGGAAGAAGTGATCCGGAAGCACGAGATCGACTGCGAGTACGAGCCCAACGGTACCGTCTTCGCGGGCGTGCATCCGAAGCACGAGGCGCGACTGCGTTCGGCCGCCGAAAGCGCCGCCGGCCTCGGCGCCCACGTCCGCTTCCTCTCGGAGGGCGAGATGCGGGAGCGCACGCTTCCCGCGGCCTTTCGCTGTGGCGTGCTGGAGGAGCGGGGAGGGATCCTCCACCCGGGTCGCTACGTCCTGGGTCTACGCCGGGCCGCGCTGGCCGCGGGGGCGCGGCTCTACGAAGGCTCGGCCCTGAGCGAGCTCACGGCGGGGCCCCGGGTCACCGCGCGCACCGACGGAGGCACCGTCACCGCTGACTTCGCGGTCCTGGCGACGAACGCCTACACGCCCGCCAGCGGCTGGAAGCCGCGCCTGGTCGCCCCACTCCGGGTGTCGCTGTTCGAGACGGAGCCCCTCTACGAGAGCCAGCGGGACGAGCTCGGATGGAGCGGGCGCGAGGGCATCTACACGGCCCACGAGATCCTGGAGAGCTACCGGCTCACCGTCCGCCACACGCTGGTGGGCGGCTCCAAGGTCGTTCGATACGCCTGGGGCAGCGGGCTCGCCGCCGGCTACGACCCGGCGGCGTTCCGGGCGATCGAAGCGGCGTTTCGCGAGCGCTTCCCCTTCCTGCGAGGGCTGCGCGTCGCCCGCTTCTGGGGCGGGTGGATCGGCCTGACTCCCGACTTCCTCCCGGCGCTCGGCGTCGGCGGGTCACACCGGAACGTGCTGTTCGGTGTCGGCTACGCCGGCCACGGCGTACCCCAGGCGACGTTGATGGGTGCGATGCTCGCCGAGCGGATCCAGGGCCGCGAGCACGAGGCGGAGGCCGCCCTGCAACGGCGACTGTTCTCCTGGCCGCCGGAGCCGCTGCGCTGGGCGGCCGCGAAGCTCGTCGAGGGCGCGCTGACGGCCCTCGACCGGCGAACCGATCGTCAGATCGGCGCCATGTGAGCGCGAGGCGCCGTGTCCCAGGAACCCGGCGCCTCGGCGCGCGCTTCGCGCTTCGTCCCCTCGGTCGCCGCAGCCACGGCCGTCGCCGCGGCGCTGCGTTGCGCGGGGCTTTCCCGCCAGGTGCTGGGCGGAGACGAGGTCCACGCGATCCGCTACGCGGCGGCCAGTGGGCTGGGCGAGATCCTCACGACGTATCCGGAGGCGGACAACAGCATCCCGCTGACGGCGCTCTATCACCTGTGGTTCCGCATGGGCTTCACGCCTTCGGAGCTCGAGCTGCGACTACCGGTCCTCCTGTGCGGAGTCGCCCTGGTTCCCCTCCTGCCCGTCCTGATGCGGCGCGAAGTCGGCGACCGCACCGCCCAGATCCTGGCGTGGCTCCTGGCCGTCTCCCCGGCCCTCGTGCTCTACAGCCGGATCGTGCGCTCCTACCTGCCCGTGGTGCTGCTGGCGAGCCTCGCCGCCATCGCTTTCGCCGCCTGGATGCGATCCCGGTCGTCCCGCACCGCCGCCGTCTACGTCGCGCTCGCGGCCGCCAGCGTCTTCTTCCATCTCGGAGCCGGCCCCTTCGTGCTCGCGCCCTTCGTTTACGCCGCGGCCGCGGCCGTCGTGCGACCGGGGTCGACGCCCGGTCCGGTCGCGCTGGCGCGGCTGTTCGCGGCGACGGCCGCCGCCCTGGGGCTGTTCCTGATCCCCGCCTGGGACACCCTGGGTCCCCTGATCGCGAGTGTGCGTCAGACCGCCTCCATCGGACTCGACACGCTGACCGGATTCGCCCGGCTCCAGGCGGGAACGCCCAGCGCGCCGCTCGCGGCGGGGTTCTACGCCGTCGCGATCCTGGGCGCAGCCGGGCTGGCTCGCCGGCGGCCCCCCCTCGCCGCCTACACGGCGATACTCGTCGCGGGCCAGATCGTCGGCATCCTCCTGCTGAGCCCCTTCGTCCACCACCACCCGATGGTCTTCGGCCGCTACCTGCTCGTGACCCTGCCGATCGTGCTGCTGTGGGTGGCGTTGGGCGTCGAACGGCTCACCGTGTTCATCGAGCGCCGCCTGCCCGCCGCACCGCGCCTCGCGATCGCGGTTCCGATGGCCGTCGTGGCCGCGCTCGTCGCCGGTGGCCCCCTGGCGGACCGCGCCTATTGGACCAGCTCCTTCGTCCACCACAACGACCTCGTGGGCTTCCACCGCAGCGCCGGCACGCTCCCCATCGGGAGCGTGCCGGCCTTCTATCGAACGCAGGAGCTGCGCGGCAGCACGCTCATCGAGTTTCCGTGGAGCTCGTGGTGGGAGTTCTCCAAGGCGGTCCGCATCTATCAGGAGGTGCACGGAGCCCGCGTGATCGTGGGAGCCACGGACCCCGTGATCTACGGCGAGCACCTGGCGTTCCGGAACGCGGTCGCGCCGAGTCCGAAGGCGTTCCTCGCCAGCGACGCGGACTTCGTCGTGGTCCACCTCGACCCGCTCGCCGAAGAGGCTCGCATCGTCGAGCCCGACGGATCGCTCGGGGCGGAGATTCCGCCCGCCTACGCCGATCAGTTTCGAGAGGCGCTGCGAGACGAGGCCGGCAGCATGGCCCGGCGTCTGAACGAGCGCTGGGGCCCGCCCCAGTACGCTGACGCGGACATCCGCGTGTGGAGCCTCGCCCGGGTCCGTCAGCGCTCCGGCGGGCGGGCACCCTAGCGGTGGGGCCCGAACACGTCGTTCACGCTACATCGAGTAGCCGGTCCATGCGACGCCCCGCTCTGCTGGCCTGGGCGCTGGCGCTCGCGTCGGTCCATGGGATCCTGCTGTGGCTCTACTACTGGCCGGAACCCAAGCTGCTGATGGGCGACGAGCGCATGTACGCGGACGCCGCCCTGGCGCTGTCGGCGGGCCAGGACGCCCACCTGACGCTGCTCTACCCGCCGCTCTACCCGAATTTCCTGGCCGGGATCCTGCGGCTGACCGGGCCGTCGCTGTGGGGGATCCAGCTCGTACAGACCGCGCTATTGGGCTGGGTCGCCTTCGTCACCCGAGACCTGTGCCGAAGGCTCACCGGTCGCCAGCGCGTGGGAGATCTGGCCGCGGCCGGTCTGCTCGTCTACCCGCCGCTGGTCGCGTTCGGCCACTACCTCTGGCCCGAGATCCTTCACCTGGCGTTCTTCGTGTCCGCGCTGTGGATCCTCGCGGCCCGGCGCTCCCGCCCGGTCTGGAGCGCGCTGCTCGGAGGGGTCCTCGGCCTGGCACTCCTGACCAAGAGCCTGCTCGGGCCGTTGGTGCCGCTGCTCCTCGCGCCGCTCGCGTTCTCGGGTCGGCCCGCGGCGCGCGCCGCTCGTGTGGCCCTCGCCGCGGCCGCGCTGGCTGCCACCGTGCTCCCGACGATGGTGTCGAATCTCGAGCGCGCGGGCTCGTTCACGATCGCGAACAGCGGCTGGTTCAACCTCTGGCTCGGGTTGAACGACGTGTCGCGCAAGGTTCTGGCGGACCCGGTCCCGGCAGCCGAGTACAACCGCTTTCAGCGCAGCGCGCCGACCTTCGCGGAGCGCAACCGCATCGTGCGCGAGCAAATTCGCGAGCGGGTGCGCGAGCGCGGCGTGCTACCGATCCTCGGCCGCCAACTCGAACGCCAGTGGTTTCGCCTGTTCGACAAGGATTCGTTTCTGACCGATCAGCTTCCCGTCGGCGCGACGCCGCACCGGGTGTTCTACCGGCGTGCCCCGCTCGCTCTGGCCCAGGCGATTCGCGCCGTCTCCTGGCTGCTCTACGGGGCGCTGTTGGTCGGCGCCGTGTGGGGAGTCGCGGTGATGGACCCGGGCCTGCGCCGCCGCCTGTGGCTGGCCTTCGCCTTCCTGGCCTACAACCTGGCGATCTTCCTCCTGCTGCACGTGAAGTCGCGCTATCGCGTTCAGCTGATGCCGTTCCTGTTCGGCTTCGCCGCGCTCGGCGCGGACTGGTGCACGCGCTGGGTCGAGTGTCGGCGCGCGGGCGCCGGACCGGCGCCCGCGCGGCCGTCGGCCGGGGCCGCGGTGGGGGCGGCGGCGGGCGCCGCGCTGCTGCTGTTCCTGGCCTTTGGCCGGCCCCTGCTCGGCTAGCGCAGGTAGCCCAGCGCTCGCAGGCGCTCGAGTTCCTCGGGGCTCGGCTGGAGACCGGGCCGCTCGACCCCTCTGGCCTCGCGCGTCCGCTCCCACGCCAGCAGTGCCGCGCGCAGCTCGGCTTCGGCCGGGTGCGCGCCAGAGAGGTCGCGGAGCTCCTCGGGATCGGTCGAGCGGTCGTACAGCTCGAAGCGGTCTTCGACGAGATCGTGGATCAGCTTGAGGTCCGGCCGCAGCCAGGCGGTCTTGAAGGCGGTCTTCTGCGACAGCGCCGCCGGATCTTCCGGGCGCGACGCGAAGGACACCTCGGCGCGCAGCTCGCGCGCCGCCGGCGCCGGCGCCTTCGCCCCGAGCCACGGGAGCAGCGACCTCCCCTCCGCGGCCGGGTCGGCCGGCTCGCCGGCCAGCGCCATCAGCGTCGGCAGCACGTCGAGCAACGAGACCGGGGTCTCCACGACCCGACCCTCCGGACCACCCGGGAGGCGCATCACGAACGGCACGCGCAGCAGCTCGTCGTACAGAGTTCGGGTATGGCCGATCCAGCCGTGACGCATGAACTCCTCGCCGTGGTCCGCGGTCACGATCACGAGCGTCTCGCCGTCCAGCTGGCGCCGTCGAAGGTGGTCGAGCAGCCGTCCGATGTGGTGGTCGGTGTAGGCGATCTCCTCGCGGTACAGCGCGACCAGGTAGCGCAGGTCCTCGGGCCCGAGCCGCTCGCGCGCTTCACGCAGCTCCCAGATCCCCATGCCCGGGCGCACCGGCCCCCGATAGTCGCCGGTGAGCCGAAACTCCGGGTGATGCCAGTAGGCGAAGTGCGGATCGAAGTAGTGGACGAACAGGAAGAACGGCGCCGAGCGGTCGTGCCGGTCGAGCCATCGGATCGCGCGATCGGTGACTGCGTGTGAGGTGATCGCGTCGTGCCCGCCGACCGGCGTGGCGTCCCACGACTCGAAGCCCTGCGCGTAGCCGTAGCGGGACTCGAGGAGCATGTGGCTGATCACGCCCGCGGTCCGGAAGCCGCGCTCTTCGAACCACTCGGCCATCGTGGTGTGTTCCTCGTCGAGCACATCGAACAGGCGCAGCACGCCGTGCCGGGAGGGCATGCGCGACGTGAACAGCGATGCCACCGCGGGCTGGGTCCACGGGGCCGGGGAGTAGGCGCGGGTGAAGAGCACCCCGTCGCGGGCGAGCCGATCGATGTTCGGCGTGTGGCCGAGATCGGGAAGCTCGTAGCCCATGTGCTCGGCGCCGGCGGTGTCGATCACCACCAGCAGCACGTTGATCTCGTCCGACGCCGACGGCCCCGATCCGCGCCCACAACCGGCGGTGGCGAACAGCGCGAACACGGCTGCCGCCGCCATGCGGGCCGCTCCGGAGCGCGTTCTGGGCACGGACATGCGCGGAGGCTCTTCCTCGCCCGCAGGGAGCGCAGAGTATACCAGCCTGTTCCCCGGGCCTCGGCGCATCCCTTGCGCGTGCGCGGGCTTCGAAACTCGCGTCGAGCCGGCCGGCCCCGGCGAGGAGTGCTCCGAACGGTCGTCGATGCGGGCGCCGGGGCGCGCGGCTACTCCAGGTACCCGAGCGCCTCGAGCTTCTCCCGCTCCCCGTCAATGAGATCCGGCGCTTCCTCCCCACGCCCGATCTCCAGCGGCTTCTCCTGGCGGAACCGCCCGAGCGCCGTCGCGAGCTCATCCCTGCGCTTCGCGTGCGCTGGAGAGTCGATCAGATCGCTCTGCTCGTCGGGGTCCGCGCCCAGGTCGTAGAGCTCGTAACGGTCGTGGCCGGGTGTGTAGATCAGCTTGTACCCGTCGCGCACGAGCGCAAACTGGTAGCGTTCCTCGACCAACGGAGAGCGCATGATCGCAAACACGTCCCCGCCCCTTCCGTGACGCTGGCGCAGGTCGCGCCCGCGGAGACGCGGGTCGGGGGGCAGGTCGGCGGCCTCGAGTATCGTCGAGGCGATGTCGATGTGCCGTACGGCGTCGTGGCGGACGCCCTTGAGCTCCCTGCCCTGACGCAGGATCAAGGGCACGTGGATCTGGTTCTGGTACAGGTACTCGCCGTGGGCGAAGTAGTAGTCGTGCTCGCCCATTCCCTCGCCGTGATCCGAGGTCAGGAGGATCAGGGCGGTGTCGTATCGGCCCTGGGCCTTGAGCGCGTCGATCAGGCGTTGGAACTGGAGGTCCAGGTAACGGATCTCGCCGTCGTACCGCGCGGCGTAGTAGTCGTAGTCGCGATTCGACCCGAGCTGCTGATAGGACGGAATGCCGCCGCGTCCGCTGAGCGACTCGTTCACCGGGATCAACCTCGGCTCCGCATCCGTCTGACGGAACTCGTCGACGAAAAACTCCGGGGGCGTATACGGGCCGTGTGGATCCTGATAGACGATCCACAGGAACAACGGCTCCTCGCCCGGCTCCTCCAGAATCTGGATGGCTCGATCGGTCGTGTGGCGAGCGATTCTCTCGGGCCACTTCCGAACCTCCTCGAAGTCGGTCATCTGGTCGTCGTAGATCTGAAAGCCCTGCTCGTAGCCCCTCCCCTTGCGCAAGACGTAGTTGCTGATGACTGCGCCGGTTCTGTAGCCGCGCCGCCGCAGCCGCTCGGCCAGCGTTTCGACCGACTGCGGCAGCGCGGGGCGCTCGAGCACGCCGGTTTCGTGAGGCAGGAAGCCGGTCACCAGGGTCGCGACGGCGATCCGCGTCACCGGCGCGTGCGAGTAGGCATTCTCGAATCTCAGCGACTCCTCGGCGAAGCGATCGATGGCGGGGCTCGTGTTGCGCGGGTAGCCGAAGCAACCGAGGCGATCCGGCCTGAGGGTGTCGATCATGATCAGGATCACGTCGGGCGGGGGCCCCGGCGCCTTGCCGCAGCCGCCGAACGAGGCCAGCGCGGCCACCACGGGGCCAGCCAGTGCGATCTTCCAGCGCTGTCTACGTTCCCGGCACACGCTGGCGACTCATCCTAGCCCTTCCGGAGCGGAGAGCATCGTCGACTCGAGAGAGAACAAGCGCTCGGCCGCGCCGCGATCGGGTCCTCGCCCAGGTACGCACCGTACCCGGCACGCCCGTCAGCCTTCCTCGAGCAGGACCCTCACCCGCTCCGCCGCGCGCCGGCATTCGTCGCCGGATCCGCAACGGTGCGACGCTTCGCGCAGTCTCTCCGGCTCGAACGGCGTCGCATGGTGGTAGTACCGCTCGTATTCGCGAACCGCCTCGTCGAGGTCGTCCAGTGCGGGTCCCCCGGTCTCCGACATCAAGCTGGCCATTTGCAGCGCGATCTTCACCAGGGTCGCGACCAATTCGTCCGCGTCCTCGGAGCTCATCGCCCCGACCATGCGGCGGTCCTGACTGAGCCAGGCGGCCGCGTGCTGCGCGACTTCGGGCGCGTGCGCGTACGCGTCGGCCAGCAGCACCACGCACAACCGGCGTCGGTGCAGGCAGGTCTCCTTCAATTGCTCCAGGCGGTCCTCGTCGGGGAGTCCTCCCAGGCTGCGCGCGTAGCGCCGGAGCAGGGAGTTCTCGGCGCCCACCCGCGCCGCCGCGCCGAAGCCGGTGAACGGAAGTCTTCCCTCTCCCGATGCGAAGAAGGCGCGGCCTGCCAGATAGCTCAGGCGCGGGTGAACGAGGGTCTGGACCGGGCCCTCGAATTGCGCCGAGTGGACCACGCCCATCGGCACCTCCTCGTGCGCCAGCAAGGCGGCGAAGCTCCGGATCCCGCAGCGAGCCAGCCCCGCCGCGAAGTCCGGTCGCTCGGCGCGTTCCCGGAGGCGCTGCACGTCGAGGGGTCGCACGTTCTCGCGGAAGCCGAGCAGCAACAGATCCGACTCCTGGCTGTACCAGACGGCGATCCGATCGAAAACACTCGCGTAGGTGCGCAGCACGAACTCCACCGACTTCGTGTCGGTCTCGTACTGGTGGAACCACTGTGCGTACACCCCGCCCGGCGAGAGGCGGGCGCGCGCCGCCTCCAGGAACTCGCGGCTGTAGAGCATCTCCACGCCCATGACCCACGGGTTGCTGGGCTCCGACGCGATGACGTCGAACTCTCCCTCGCTACGGAGCAGCGCGCGGTAGGCGTCGCTGCGCCTCATCTCGACCTTCGGGTTCTGGCTGGCGTTCTGGTTCGCGAAGTCGAACCAGGGAGCGGCGTCGACCACTCCCTGGGAGATCTCGGCCACGACGACCGAACGCATGGAAGAGAGTCCCGCCAGCTCTCCCGCGGTGATCCCCGTTCCGTATCCGATCACGAAGCTTCGCTCGGCCCGCTCGGCGAATAGCGCCGGCAGCAGCGCCGCCAGGGCCATCGTCACGTAGTCTTCTACGGTGGCGCCGTCGCTCTTGCCGTTGACGATGAGGGCGCGCTCCATGCGGCCGAACGAGGTATTCCCCTCGACCACGGCGACCGTGGCGACCGGGTCGTCCCGGTGGAACACGAAGCTCAGACCGCGATTCTTCTCCACGACCGCCGCGCGTGGGCCGAGGCCGGTGAACGACTGGCGCGTCTTGACCCGGAAGAGCTGGCTGGAGAGGATCTCGGCGCTCCAATTCGGGAGCGCCAGCAACAGCGCCAGCGCCGCCGCGCAGGCGGCGAGCGATGCGCGCGCGAACGCCGTGACCCGGGCCGTGACCAGCGCGGCCGCCAGGGCCAGGGCTCCGAGCCCGACGCGGTAGATCTCGTGGAGGTCGAGCCAGTAGAAGAGCGCGTAGCCGCCGAGCAGCGCGCCGGCGAGCGAACCGACGGTGTTCCAGCTGTAGAGGTTCCCGGCCAGCGAGCCCAGATCGCTCACCTGGCTACGCATGTGGTTGAAGAGGAGCGGTAGCGTGGCGCCGGAGAGCGCCACCGGCAGACCGATCACCGCCAGCAGCGCGCCAAAGCTCGACAGGTAGAAGGGATAGAAATCCGCGTCGTTCTCCTCGAAGAACGTTCTCAGCACGTGCACCCAGTAGGGGCCCTCGTCGACGAACGCGTAGAGCACGAGCAACAGCGCGAAGAGCGACCACTGGTTCACGACCAGGACCCAGGGCGGGATGCGGGAGAGCGCCGACACCGCGAAGCTCCCGAGCGCGATGCACAGGACGAAGACGGACACCACGGTGGCAAACGTGAATTCGGACGAGCCGAACGACAGCCCCCCCATCCGGATCACCACCGTCTGGACCACCATCATCGCGAAGCCGGTGAGCAGCGCCGCGCCGACATAGGTCCACCACCCTTCGAGCCGGACCCTGGGTCCGGGGGCGATGCCCGTCTGCGAGGCCGGGACCCTCGGGGCCCGCCTGCCCATCACCACGAAGATCCCGCCGGTCACGAGATTCACGACGCTCATCGCCACCAGCACCCGGACTAAGCCGAGCACCGGAATCAGCACGAAGCCGGCGAGCAACGCTCCACCGAAGGCGCCCAGGGTGTTGAAGGCATAGACGAAGGCGTGAAAGCGCGTGGCGTCCTCGACGTTGCGCGCCAGAGCCTGGGTGAGGATCGGGATCGTGCCGCCCATGAGCACCGTGGGCGGTCCGATCAGCAGCACGCACAGCCCCACGTCGAAGGCGAAACCGATTCCGTCCGCACCGTGAGGGACGGCGAAGGAGATTCGCTGGACCAGCGCGAAGACGGTCGGGAACGCCAGCGCCCAGACGCCGATTCCGGCTTCGACGACCCCGTAGGTCGACAGCAACCGCGGGACCCGGTCGGCGGTGCCGGAGTGGACCGTGATCCAGTGGGTGACGCGCCCGAACAGCGAGTAACCCACCGACAGTCCGGCGAGGAAGATGCCGAGGACCGCGGCGGTGGCTTCGCTGTGGGACCCGAGCAGGGTCGCCAGGTAGCGCTGCCAGGTCACCTCGTAGACCAGACCCGAGAACCCGGTGAAGACCGTGAGCAACAGAGCCGAAGCACGCAACATTCGAACCGCTCCCCGCCGCCGAGAATAGCAGCCCGCGGCCGTGCCCCGGCCCGACCGGGGCCCTGTAAGCCGTCAGCCGCCCGTCGGCGATTCCGTTCGGAGCTTGTCCTGGATCAGCCGGTCGAGAAACGGGTACAGGACCTCGGCGACGATGGCGTGCCCCTCCTCGTTGGCGTGCTGGGTGTACGCGGAGACCCAGAGATCCGGTGCGTGACGGCCCATGAAGGCATCCAGCAGGTTGTGGGCGGGAATGTCGTTCTCCTCCGCAAAGCGCATGAGCTCGTCGCAGATGTTCTTGAACGGGTAGCTCCCGTCCAGTTCGACCAGGATCGGAAACACCACGAGACCGACGCTGGCAGACATCGCGTGGGCGTGCTCGACGATCTTGAGCAGGTTCTTCTGGGCACGCTGCCACTCGGCGCTCTGCTCTGCGTCACCCAAGTAGCTTTCCTCCAGCGCCCGGGTGTACTCGCTGCCCACTTCTTGGCGATCCCGGAAGTCGCATACAGCCGATAGAGGTAGGAATGGCGGTAGAGCTGCGACTCGCGATTGCGCTGGGCGATCATGTCTCGCACGGGCCCGAAGAAGGCTCCCATGGAGGTGGTGAGGGTGCCATCCCGGAGGAAGAAGACGATCAACACGATGCCGGGATCGAAGGGCTCCTTGACCTGCTCCAGGAGCCGGAACCAGGTACCGGTGAGGTTGCCGCCGATGCCCCCGTTCAGGATGTCGATCTGCTCGACGCCAGGGTAGGAGGCCTCGCTGTTGAGGCGCTGCTCGAGCAGCTCCGGGAAGATGACGGCGTCGTTGGCCACGCCGCCCCCCTTGGTGAACGAGTCGCCCAGCATCAGGATGCGCAGGTGGCCCGGAGGCTTCGGCTCGGGTAGTCGCGGTCTCTCAGCTCGAAGCGGTTCTTGGTGTACTCGATCTTCTCCCCGGAGAACTGCTCGTCGATCAGTTGGTCGTACCAGGGCTCTTCGTAGATCCAGCGCAAGGCGAGCTCGCTCAGTCCCACGGGCAGGGCAACGGCGAGCAGCAGCACGGACAGATTCTGAAGCCAGGCCTTGGCTCGTGCGGCGCCGTTGTGCAGAGCCATGAATTCCTCACGCCGGACCCCTGAGACGAGTGGGCCGGCAGGATGCTCGAAAACCGCCAGCGGAGCCACCCCCGCCGTTGATGCTATCGTCGCCTGCGTGAGATCGCCGAGGCGATCGGGGCGGGTTGATGTAGACCGCTTCGGGCAGGACCGCAGCTCCGGGCCTTCCTCGCGGGAAGCGTTCCGGGGTGGCCTCGTAGGCCACGTCGAGCACGTTCTGGCGCGCGGTCAGGATCGCGGAGGCCCGGCCGAAGTGGACGTCGGCGGGCGTGAGCATGGCGATGCCCGAGTGGCAGTGCTCGTCGTTGTACCACGCAAAGAACGAGCGGGTGCATAGGGACGGATCATACGAAAGTCACGTCCGCGTGCGCCTAGCGTAGTCGGGAAGGGCGCGGTCGGTTGGCGGTCTCCTCCGAGGGGCCGAAGCTTGGGTTTGTCAACGAACCCGGGCCTCGAGCCCGCAGGAAGGAAACCGCGATGGAACGGTACCTCGGGCTCGATGTCCATGCCGCGAGCTCGACGCTGGCCGTGATCAGCGAATCGGGTAGGCGGCTGCAGACGCACGTGGTGGAGACGAACGGCCGCGATCTCGTCCGGGTGCAGGCACGTCTCAAGAGCGTGTACCGCTCGCGTGGGATCGGGACGCCCGGCAGGGCGGTCTACGGAAAGAGGCATCGGGAGCCATGGCAGCAGCAGCTCCCGGCCACCGCTCGGACCACGGCCACGCCGTTCTACGAGCAGATCGACTTCCTGGTCGCGTTGAAGGAGCAGGCCGAGCAGGATCTGATCCGCGAGTCCCGGAAGCATTCGATCGCCCGCGTGCTGGAGACGACGCCGGGATTGGGGCCGATCCGAGTCGCTCGCCTGCTACCCATCGTGGTCACGCCACACCGCTTTCGTACCCGACAGCAGTTCTGGAGCTACTGCGGCCTCGGGATCGTCATGCGCTCGAGCTCGGACTGGGTCCGGACCCCCGACGAACGCTGGATTCGGGCCCAGGTGCGGCAGACCCGCGGCTTGACGCGCCCGCACAACCACGCCCTGAAGGACCTATTCAAGGGGGCAGCCACGACGATCATCACGCAGGCTCTGGACGATCCGCTCTGTCACGACTACGAGCGGGTCACCGAGGCGGGCACCAAGCCCAACCTGGCCAAGCTCACCCTCGCCCGGAAGATCGCGTCGACAGTCCTGGCGTTGTGGAAGAAGGAGGAGCCCTACCGTCCGAAGCACCGAATAGCATCCGAGACAGACCGCGGGGCCTAGGCGATGACGTGGGCCCCGGGACACCCCACAGCGATCGCCCCCCCTGCGCAGACGCGACTTCGGTTCGGAGGTGAGCATCCGTTCGTACCTTGGCCCCCGGGGTCCCCCCCTGGAGGCCCCACCGATCAGCACTGGCCCTTCGAGGCCCAGATGGAAAGATGGTTCCCGTCCCCGGACGGAGAACGACGTGGCGCCATGACCGCCGAGCGCCGCGGTCGCCGTGCAAACCAGTCCCCCGTTCCCACGAGCCCGCGCGGACACCCGGTCGCCCCCGGGTCACGCGGGTCTACGCAAAACGTCTCTACTCGAGGCCGCCTGGCCAACGCGGGGGCAGACGCCGGATTGCAGAATCGCAGGCGAATAGGAGAGGTTCGTCTTGCATTCCTTCCCTACGGAAAGGCCCGAAGTGACAAGTCCCATGGGGGCCATCGGCTGGTGGGACCGTAGGCGGTCGGCTTCCGCAAGGCCAAGGCGGACGCGCT